>JAWOFC010000059.1:0-14816 GCA_046482455.1 Halanaerobacter sp.
GAATAAATCAACTACACGAGAAGGTTTAGATGAAGTACTAGAAGGTGCACAGAAGACAATACCTGAGTTAAGTAAAAGAAATGTAATCAGAGAGTTTGCCGGTCTAAGACCTGCAATTACAGAGACAGGTGACTTCTTAATTGAAGCTAGTGATGAAGTGCCTGGCTTTATCAATGTAGCAGGGATTCAATCGCCGGGATTAGCTTCTGCACCAGCAATTGCAGAGATGGTAGTCGATATTGTAGAAGAAGAATTAGGCGGTCTAACAGAGGATCAGGACTTTGATCCTAATTATGAAGCTCCACCTAAGTTTAGACATATGACTCATGAAGAACAGGCTGAATTAGTAGAAGAAGATGAGAATTATGGTCAGATAATCTGTCGTTGTGAGTCAGTAACTAAAGGAGAGATTTTAGATGCAATTAGAGAACCAGTTGGTGCTAGAACAGTTAATGATATTAAGAGAAGAGTAAGACCTGGTTCTGGACGCTGTCAAGGTGGATTCTGTGAGCCAAAGGTAGTTAATATATTATCCGAAGAATTAGGGATTCCAGAAAATGAGGTTGTCCTAGAAAGTGAAGAATCAAAGCTTTTACGTGAAAGAACAAAAGAGCCTTTACTGGACGAGGAAGAGGTGTCAGATAATGAATAAACAAGAGTATGAATTAGTAGTAGTTGGTGGAGGACCAGCAGGGTTAGCAGCAGCACAAGAGGCGTATGATGAAGGCGTTAGAGATATCTTGATCTTAGAGAGAGATTTTGAATTAGGCGGTATCTTACAGCAGTGTATTCATAATGGTTTTGGGCTGCATTACTTTGGAGAAGAGTTAACAGGCCCTGAATATGCACAGCAGTTCATGGAGAATGTAAGAGAACGCGGTGTAGATATTAAATTAGATACTATGGTTTTAGAAGTGACGCCAGAGAAGAATGTATATGCTATTAACTCTGATGATGGCATGCTTAATATTGATGCTGAAGCAGTAGTTTTAGCGATGGGCTGTCGGGAAAGAACTAGAGAGGCCATTGATATTCCAGGAACTAGACCAGCAGGTGTTTATAGTGCTGGAACTGCACAGAGATATGTTAATATGGAAAAGTGGATTCCAGGAGAAAAGGTAGTAATCTTAGGTTCTGGTGATATTGGATTAATTATGGCACGGAGAATGCATTTAGAAGGGGCAGAGGTAGAAGCTGTCTTAGAAATCATGCCTTTTTCTGGTGGATTAGTGCGAAACATAGTTCAGTGTCTAGATGATTTTGATATTCCATTAAGAATGCAGCAGACAGTAACAGAAATTCATGGTAAGGATCGTTTAGAAGCTGTTACGGTAGCAGAAGTGGATGATAATATGCAGCCAATTCCAGGTACTGAATATAAGATTGAATGTGATACATTACTATTATCAGTTGGTTTAATTCCTGAGAATGAACTATCAAAAGATGCAGGAGTTAAGATGCATAATGTAACAGGGGGGCCAATTGTTAATGAAGGGCGAGAAACAAATATTGAAGGTATCTTTGCTTGTGGTAATGTATTACACGTACATGATCTAGTAGACTGGGTAACAGAAGAAAGTCTACAGGCTGGAAAGACTGCAGCAAAATATCTACAGGATGGTATTGATAGAAGAGAGCAAGAGATTGATGTGAATCCTGGTGAAAATGTAGGCTATATTGTACCTCATAAAATAACTAATAAAGATGAAGATAGAAAATTAGTTGACCTTTATATGAGATGTAATGAGCCAATGGAGCATGTAACAATTAATCTATATAGTGGAGATAAGAAGCTATTAGATAAAAATGAACGAAGAGTAGAACCAGGAGAAATGATTACATTCCCAGTACCTGACCAGATGATAACTGAAGACATGGATAATTTAAAGGTTGATATTGTGAAGGAGGGAGAATAATGAGTGAAAGAGTGGAAATTACTTGTATAAGTTGTCCAATGGGTTGTGATGTAGAGATAGAGGTTAATGATGATGATGAAATTGTAAATGTAGAAGGGAATAACTGCAAAGCAGGAGTGGAGTATGTTAAGAATGAATATCATAATCCGACTCGTGTCTTACCTACTACAGCAAGAGTCAAAGGTGGAGTTTTACCTTTGGTACCAGTTAAAACTAATAAGCCAATGCCTAAACCACTATTAGATGATGCAATGGTTGAAATAGCTAAAGTAGAGTTAGATGCACCTGTAGAATTAGGTGATGTAGTAATTGAAGATATTTTAGATACAGGAGTCGATATTGTAGCTACTAGAGACTTGCCTAAAAAATAGTGGCTAAGACTTGCTTGAAAAGATAGAGACCCACTTAGGAGTTAGAGAGTCGCCCACAAATAGGAGATGAATCAAATGGATAAAATATTTAACAGGGTTCTAACTTTGGCTTGGCTATTATTAATCGGAGTAGGTTTATTGTGGTCTAAATTAGGTGTTATAGCAAATGGCTTATTGATTGTAGCTCTTATAGCTTTGGGCTTCTATACTGTTCAATGGTTTAAACTGAAGAAAGGGTTTTCTGATAAATCTGACGAGAATCTACTTGACTTATCGGAAAATGTATCCTTTAAATCTCAACAATTAATCTGGTTAATTAAAGATAGTGATGCTAAAATAGAGGATTTAGTAAATCTCTTTGAGGAGATTGCTTCTAGTGCAGAGGATAATGCTGCTAGTATAGAAGAGGTCTCAGCTTCTATCCAAGAGCTGTCCTCTTCTTCAGAAGTTATCAGTGATAAGACTAATTCCTTAGAAGAAATCTGTAAGCAGGCTTTATCTTCAGCTCAAGAAAATAAGAAGTGGATTGGCGAGGCATCTCAGACATTGATTGAATTATCTGATCATATAACTGAGTCTAGCCAATCAATTAATGATCTGCAACAAGTAGCTCAGAATATATCAAGTCTATTAGATAGAATTACAGAAATTACAGATCAAATAGATTTATTAGCTCTCAATGCCTCTATCGAAGCTGCTAGAGCAGGGGAAGCGGGGGCAGGTTTTACAGTAGTTGCTGAAGAGATTAAAAGCTTATCAGAAGAGACAGAAGCATTGACAAATCAGATTCAGTCTACTATTAATAATATCAATACAGAAGTAGATAATACCAGTCAAGTTATCGAAAAAGGGGTAGAAGAGATTGCTGATGTAGAAAATGTCTCGCGAAAGACAATTAAGGGTTTTGATGGTATTATAGATAATATTAACCGTATTATAGAGTTGACGGCAGATTTGTCTACTCAGACTGAAGCACAAGCTAGTGCCACTAGCCAGTCTACTACAGCGGTTGATTCGATCACTCAAGAATCAATAGAGATATCAGATAAGGTACAAGAAGCTTATTCTATAATTAAAGAGCAGAGAGAAAATAGTGAAGAAGTGCTGGATTATTCTCAAAATCTTAATCAGATTGGATATGATCTACATTGTAAATCTATTCGCGAAAAGGATGATGATACTATAGTCTTTGGTGTAAATCCCTTTGCTAAACCAGAGGTGGTCAAAGATTTATATGTGCCAATTCTTAATAAGGTTAGTAATAATTTAGGTAAGAAGGCTAAGACTATTATTGTTGAGGATTATGAGGCATTAATTAATTATATTGATCAACAATTAATTGATATTGGCTGGTTTTCTCCCTTGGCCTATGTAGAAGCGAGTGAGAAAACAGATATAAGTCCCCTTGTAACGCCTGTGATCGATGGACAACCTAGTTATCAAGGATATATCTTTACCCAACAAGATAGTGGGATTCAAAGTCTTAATGATTTGAAGAATACTGTTGTTGGTTTTGTAGATCCTTTATCTGCTTCTGGTTTTATTTTTCCTAAAAATTTATTGCAAGAGTCGGGGATTGATATAGAGACTGATCTTAGAGATATGTACTTTTTAGGTAACCATGATAAAGTAATCAAAGGTGTTTTAAATAATAAAGTTGATGTAGGTGCAACTTATGATGAAGCTTGGCAGAGAGCTGAAGAATCTGGACTGTCTATGCAAAGATTAAAGGTTATTAAAAAGACAGAAGCAATTCCTAAAGATGTGATAGCAGGTCGTGCGGGGCTATCAAGTAAACTATTAAAGAAATTAAAACAGAGCTTTATTAAACTAGCTACAAAAGATAAAGGTAGTGATGTTTTAAATAGTGCAGGTATTGATGATTTTGCTGAAAGTGATGATCAAAATTTTGATATTGTTCGAAGATATAGGGATGATTAAATTAAAATTTTGGTTGTTTTCAGGAGCTATATATGGTATGTTAAGGTTTAGACATACCATATGTAGTTCTTTTTTTATGCTTTGTAATAGTTTACATTATTTGGAATTGAAATATTGAAAGCTTTTCCTGATATAAGATGAAATTTTTCTTTATATCTGATAAAATTAGAGAAAGCAGAATTATTTTAGTTTTTAGAAATTAAAAGGGAGGGGAGAAGATGGTTGGTATAGTAGCTGTAGCACATAATCCCAAAATTGCAGAAGGGGTTGATGAATTAGCTTCTGAATTAGTTCCTAGAGAAGTTCCAGTTAGAGCAATTGGAGGAGATAGAGATGGGCGGATGGGAACTGATATAGATCAAATTGTAGAAACTGTGGAAGAACTTTACGATAAGACTAATGGTGTTTTAATTTTAGGTGATATTGGAAGTTCTTTAACTAATGCGCGTGAAGCTTTGAAGCTGTTAGAATTAGAAGGTTATGACAATATAGCAGTCAGCACTGCCCCGTTAGTAGAAGGAGTTATGATTGGCTCAATTGAGAGTAATTTAGGTAATACATTAGATACTATAAAATCTAAGATTGAAAGCAAACGTATAATTGATTCTTGGTAATAGATTGAGGCTAGCTGATTATTTTTATAACTAATATATGTAATAAAATTTATCTAAGAGTAGGAAGCGGTAAAACAATTTTGCTGAAAATATTACGGATAAAGATTGATGATTAAAGTAAAGGTCAGCCCAATTGGGCTGACCTTTACTATTTAATCGAATAATTTTATTCTTAGTTTGATAATAGATAGAAATAGGTATATAATAATATTGTGAAATTCTAATATTATAATCTTTAATTCTAATGGGTTATTTTTTCTTTTTAGTTAAGAAGAATAAGTTTGGTAATCTAGATAAATTAAATTATATTGGAGGGATAATTATGACAGAAGAAATTTATGATTTAGCGATTGTTGGGGGCGGACCTGCAGGAATGTCAGCAGCTGTGAATGCTAGAGCGAGAAATAAAGAAGTAGTTATTTTTGAAAGTGGTCAATTAGTTAGTAAAGTCGATATTTCACCACATATTAGAAATTATTTGGGATTTAGTGACATAACGGGTCCTGAATTAGCTCAAAAATTTATCTCTCATATTGAAGATGAAAATATTCCAGTAATTAAGGAGAAGGTGGTTAAAGCTTATCCTATGGGCGATAAGGTCATGTTGACTACTAATAGTGAAAATTATCAGGCGAAAAAATTGATTTTAGCAATTGGAGTCAATCAAGAAGCTGAAATAGATGGAGAGTCTGATTATATTGGTAAAGGAGTTAGTTATTGTGCTACTTGTGATGGGAAATTATATGAAGGTCAAGATGTAATGGTGATTAGTGATAGTGCTCATCATGAGGAAGAAGCCAATTTTTTAGCCGATATTTGCGATAATGTATATTATGTAGATAACTATGATGAGGTAAAACATTTAGATGAAAAAATTGAAGTAATAGAAGGGGAGCCTAAAGTAATAGAAGGGGATGAGACAGTTAATAAAGTAGTATTAGATACTGGAGAGTATGAAGTTGCTGCTGCTTTTATTTTAAGAGATAGTGTACCTCCTTCTGAAATAGTACCAGGATTAGAATTAGATGGTGTACATATTAAAACTGGTGAAAATCATAAGACTAGTATTGATAATATTTATGCGGCTGGAGACTGTACAGGGGATCCGTGGCAGTTAGCTAAAGCAGTGGGAGAAGGACAGCTAGCAGCTTTAAATGCTATTAAAGAATTGGATAAATAGTGAAAAAATGATTAAAATTAAATGAATATTTTTCGACAATTTGAAAATAATTATAATATAGAAGAGATCTTATAAGAAATAAGGTGGTAAAGTGTCCTGTGAATTAGCAGTATTAGGAATAGGAGATGTGCGTAAGCAGGATAAAGGATTAGCTGTCTACCTTTTAGATGCTTTAAAAGAATCCTTTACTTGGATGGATATTACATTCATTTATGCTGGTAAAGATGGTAGAGATCTATATGAAATGATGCAAGGTATAAGAGCAGATAAAGTTTTGATTTTAGATACGAGTAATGAGGGGATTAAACCTGGGGAATTGAATTATTTGACTCTTAAAGTACCTGAATCAGAGTTTATGAAGGAATTATTAATTGTAACGATTGGTATTTTTAGTGATGATTGGGGAAAAAAGTTGTCTGGGCTTCTTGCCCAAGAGTTTTCTCAAATTGTAGACAAGGTATCTAAAGTGATTTTGAATCTGTTAAATTAATTATTGAGCCCCACGTTTAATTGTGGGGCTTTTATAAATTTGGTTGGATAGTTGACACTTTAGCTAAAAGTGCGTTATAATGAAGATAAATTAATCATTTATAGTGGGTGAAATTATGGCTGATTTAAATAGTTTGAAGGAGATCCTAGCTGCTAACAATTATAAGTTAACTTCGCAGCGGAAAGAGATTTTAAAAGTATTGCTTGATAATCAAGGAGAGCATTTGAGTGCTGAAGAGATTTATGAAATCTTAAAAGAGGATAATCCAGGTATTGGTTTAGCAACTGTGTATCGAACTTTAGAGCTTTTCTGTGATTTAGGATTAGTTCAGCAATTAGATTTTGATGAAGAACGTAAAAGATATGAAGTAGAAGGTGAGGGAACTCATCATCATCATTTAATCTGTTTAAACTGTAACAAAATAATTGAATTCAATGATGAAATTTTAGAAGACTTTGAAGAGGATTTACAGCAGGAGTATAATTTTGATGTTACAGAACATAAGATGAAGTTTTATGGTTATTGTGAGGACTGTAAAGATTAGATCTGCTACTCTAAGAAAGATTCCAGGTGTACTGGAGTCTTTTTTATTTAGAAGATAGAGGTGTATAAATATGGATTTAAAGCAGATTCAAGAATTAATGTTAAATCTATCGGGAAGAATATATTTAGTGGGAGGAGTGCTTCGAGACTATCTATTAGATAAAGAGATAAGAGATATTGATTTAGTAGTCAAAGGATCAAGTAAAAAAGCAGCAGAAGAATTTGCTTATAAAGTAGAAGGTAGTTTTGTAGTTTTAGATGAGCAGAGAGCTATGTATAGAGTTGTAAATGATGGCTTAATCTATGATTTTAGTGATTTAAGTGGGGCTATTATTCAAGATGATTTAAGCTGTCGTGATTTTACTATTAATGCTTTAGCTTTAAAGTTAGACAAGATTGCAGCTCCAAAAGATAATTTAATTGATCCTTATGGTGGTTTAAGAGACCTCAAGGATGGTTTGCTTAGAGTAGTCACTAAGAGGAGTTTTATAAATGATCCATTACGAGTTTTGAGAATGTTGAGATTTAAGGCTCAACTACAGTTTGATATTGTAGAAGATACTAAAAGCTTAGCTCAAAAGGCAGCACATAAAGTAGTTGAAGTAGCTAATGAACGAATTAAAGAAGAATTAGTAAAGATATGTTCCCATTCTGGAGCGGCTGATAATTTAAACTTTTTAGCTGAATTAGGAGTTATCTCAGACTTAATACCTCAGAGTGAAAAATTACAAGAGATTGGAGAATGTAAGTATCACCAAGAGGATGTCTGGCTCCATTCTCTGACAGCAATTAAGGAAGTAGAAGAGTTATTAACTACTGAGTATTGGTCAGATATGATAAATGAAGCTAAGATTCCTTTGTTAAAATTAGCTGCCTTAGTACATGATTATGGGAAATTATTTACTGAAAGAGAGAGTGAGGGGGAAGTTCATTTTTATGGACATCAAAAAGTTGGTAAGAAGAGATTAGAGCCAATTTTAAAAGATTTATCCTTTAGTAATCAAGAGTTAGATTATATACTTAAATTAGTCCGCTATCATATGCGCCCCTTTAATCTATATCAGGCAGAAAATTTGACTTTTAAGGGTAAGTATAGATTCTTTAAAGATGCAGAAGGATTTTTAGAAGATATCTGTCTTCTTTCTGCAGCAGATAAGCTAAGTACTGCCAAATTAAATGACCACAGCAGAAATATCCAAGGATTTTTAGATTTCTTAGAGGAATTAATTGCAGCTAAAGAAGAGTTTGTAGAACGAGGTAGGGAGAAGTTAATTAGCGGTGATGATTTAATAGATGAATTTGGTTTAGAAGAAGGGCCAAAGATTGGAGATATTTTAGCAGAAGTTGAGAGACTACAAGCAGCAGGTAGAATTAATAGTTGTCAAGAAGCTCTTGATTATGTTAAGAAGAATCTGATTAAGTGAGTGTAGTTTGTTTTTTGGAATTGGTTTTAGTTGTAAGATTATGATGGTTTTAATCTTTTGAATTTATGTTTTGAACTTAATTGTCCATTTTCAATTATTAATTCTCAATTAACCGAAGGAGTGATAAGAATGAAATTAACGGTCTTAGGTAATCGCTCGCCATATCCAACGGAGTTTAGTGGTGGTTCAAGTTACTTATTGCAAGAAGAAGGGCAGAATATCCTGCTTGATATTGGCCCAGATACTTTAGGCAATTTACAGAAAGTAATTCCTTGTTATCAGTTAGATGCAGTTGTTATTTCTCATCTACACTTAGATCATTTTTTAGACTTATTACCACTACATTATGCAATTATGTTAGCAATTAAAAATGGTCAACGTGAGGATGCGCTAGCGGTCTACTTACCTTTTGCTGAAAGTTCTGAGCTGGATTTTATCAGAGCCAAAGTAGGTGAGGAGTTTCATCTACAGGAGATAAGTGCAGATGTTCAGCTGCAGTTAGGAGAGCTTGATTTTGCATTTCATATAACAGATCATTCGAAAGAATGTTTAGGAATGAAAGTAAGTAATGAGAAGTCGAGTTTAGCTTATACTGCTGATACTGCTATCGATGATGATTTGATTGACTTTTTTGCTGGCAGTGATCTATTATTAGCTGAGTCTAGTCTCTTAGCCCGTGATGCCGAGCGGCGGTCTTTAGGTCATATGACGGTGCAAGATGCAGTTGAATTTGGTTTTAAAGCAGATGTAGGCAGATTAGTTTTGACTCACCTTGGTTCTACTTATGAACTAGCTGAGATTGAAGCAGAAGTGCCTGAGCTTGATTTTGAAGTTGA
This sequence comes from Halanaerobacter sp., assembly GCA_046482455.1. Taxonomy (GTDB): domain Bacteria; phylum Bacillota; class Halanaerobiia; order Halobacteroidales; family Halobacteroidaceae; genus Halanaerobacter. The sequence goes on from JAWOFC010000059.1 coordinate 9,316, forward strand.
AGTTAGTAAGGTATTAAAGAGTTACTTTATTTCTTAAAATGATATTTTATCTATATCAAGTTTCATTGTTGAGGTTTGGATAAAAGCATTTCGTCGCTGTGAAAAAACTTTTACCCAAATTAATATTAAATTCACTAGCGCTAATTAAGTTGAATTCAATGTTAATATGATTTAATGAAATAAAGTTGAAAGGAGATAAGGAAGATGAGAACTATAGAAGCAGAGGAAATAACTGAAACTGTAGCACAACTATGTAAAGAAACAAATTATAATTTAGGAGAAGATGTGATTGAAGCCTATAAGGAGTCTTTAGCAGCAGAAGATTCGGAAGTGGCAGAAGAGATTTTAGAACAGTTAATTAAGAATGCTGAGATTGCCAGGAAGAAGCAAGTTCCAATCTGTCAAGATACAGGTATGGCTGTGGTCTTTTTAGAAGTTGGTCAAGATCTAAAAATAGTGGGGGATGACTTAACTAAAGCAGTAGATGAAGGTGTTAGAAGAGGTTATAAGGAAGGATATTTGCGCAAATCTGTAGTAAGTGATCCGTTAATTGAAAGAGAGAATACGGGGGATAATACTCCTGCAGTAATTCATACAGAGATTATTCCTGGCTCAAATTTAAAGATTACTGTAGCTCCAAAGGGGTTTGGTAGTGAGAACATGAGTCAAATGAAGCTGTTTAATCCTACAGCTGGAGCAGAAAAAGTGAAAGAATTCATAGTAGAAGTAGTTAAGGAAGCAGGTCCTAATCCTTGTCCGCCAATAGTAGTAGGAGTAGGAATTGGTGGGACCTTAGATAAAGCAGCTCTTTTGGCTAAAAAGTCATTGCTGCGTGAGATTGGAGAGCATAATTCTAATCCTAAATATAAAAGTTTAGAAGGGGAGTTATTAAAAGAGATTAACGAGACTGGTGTTGGACCGCAGGGGTTGGGCGGTAAGACTACTGCTTTAGATGTTAATATTGAAGAGTTTCCAACTCATATTGCGGGGCTGCCAGTAGTTGTTAATATTAATTGTCATGTAGCACGGCATAAGAGTGTGACCATATAATTGACAATTGAGAATGGACAATTAAAAATCAATCTTAAATTCAAGGATAAAAGATAAAAGCAATTGATAATGGACAATATACAATGGAGAATTAAAAAGTAGTAAAAAAGAGTAGAGAAAAAGAGAGATAACTGCTGAAAAAAATTAAAAGTTGTGGTATTATGATAAACAGTGAAAAATGAGATATTAAGAGTACATATAAGTTGAAGTTAGAAGTGAGAAAGGAGAAAGGAGTCAGAATGGATATGGCTGAGGTAGAATTAGAGACTCCAGTGGCTGAAGTAGAGGCTAGAGAGTTAGCGGCTGGAGATAAGATAAAGTTATCAGGAGAGATTTATACAGCTCGCGATGCAGCCCATGAACGTTTAGTTGCTGCTCTGAACGAAGATAAAGAGCTACCCTTTGATTTAGAAGGCTCAGCACTTTATTATGTCGGGCCTGCACCTGCTAAGCCAGGAGAAGTAATTGGTTCTGCAGGTCCCACTACTAGCTATAGAATGGATCCTTTTACCCCACAGTTATTAGAGAATGGATTAAAAATAATGATTGGCAAAGGGGATAGGAATCAAGCAGTGATAGAGTCTATGCAAGAAGAAGGGGCAGTTTATTTGGCAGCAACTGGTGGGGCAGCTGCCTTAATTAGTGAGCGGATTAAAAAAATGGAAGTGATTGCTTATCCAGATTTAGGAACAGAAGCAGTTAGGAGATTAGTAGTTGAAGAATTGCCTCTTATTTGCGTTATAGATAGTACGGGTAAAAATTTATATAATAGATAATAGCTCATTTTTGTAGATTAAGAGAGGAGTAGATGCTGCGTGGAACTATCTGTACAGATTAAAGATCATCTAGAAGACGCAATTAAAGGAGAGGTTAAAATGACAAGAGTAGATGGTAGAAAAGAGAATGACCAGCTGCGTGAAGTAAATATTATACGTGATTTTACTAAGTATGCTGAAGGTTCAATCTTAATAGAAGCTGGTGATACAAAGGTTATTTGTAATGCCTCAGTTGAAGAAGGAGTACCTTACTTTTTAAGAGGTAAAAACCAAGGGTGGGTGACTGCTGAGTACGCAATGCTGCCGCGAGCTACAGAGAGCAGAAATGTTCGTGAATCTTCTAAAGGTAAGCTCAGTAGTAGAACTCAAGAGATTAGAAGATTAATTGGACGCTCTCTTCGTTCAGTGGTTGATTTAGATTTATTGGGTGAAAGAACAGTCTGGATTGACTGTGATGTTATTCAAGCTGATGGCGGAACTAGAACTGCTTCTATTACTGGTGCTTTTGTAGCTTTAATTGATGCATTAAATTATATGCTTGCAGAAGGATTGATTGATAAGATGCCCCTTGATAATTATGCAGCTGCAGTTAGTGTTGGGATTGTAGATGAAGATTTATTATTAGATTTATGTTATGAAGAAGACTCCAATGCGCAAGTTGATTTGAACTTAGTTATGACTGAAGATGAAGAGATTATTGAAATTCAGGGGACTGGTGAAGAAAGTCCTTTTAATCAAGAAGAATTAACTGAACTACTTACTTTGGGAACAAAAGGGATTAAAGAACTAATCGAAATTCAAAAGAAGGTGCTAGAAGATGAGGGATTAAGTCTGAAGGAGTGATATATGTGAAGCTATTCATTGCAACTAGTAATTTAAATAAAGTAAAGGAAATGAAAGAGATATTAGCCGATCTTGATATCGAGGTAATATCTAAAGAGGATGTGGGAGAATTGCCAGCAGTAGAAGAAGATAAGAGTACTTTTGCTGGCAATGCTTTAAAGAAGGCAAAGGTAATCCAACAAGAGGTTGGTTTACCTACAATAGCCGATGATTCTGGTTTAGTGGTAGATGCTTTAGATGGTAACCCTGGTGTTTATTCGGCCCGTTTTGCGGGAGAAGATGCTACTGATCAAGAGAATAATAGAAAGTTATTAGGTTTTTTAAGTGGTTTAGAAGATAACTGCCGCCGAGCTCATTTTGTCTGTGTAATGGCTTTTATAGATGAGACAGGTGAAGAAGAGATTGTACAAGGACAATGTCATGGTGAAATTGGCTTTGAGCCGCGTGGTGAAAATGGTTTTGGCTATGACCCATTATTTATTCCTGATGGTTATCAAAGGACTTTTGCTCAATTAAAGGGAGAAGTAAAGAATAAGATTAGTCATCGAGCTAAAGCTTTAGATAAGATGAAGAGGATTTTATTGGAGCGGGGATTATAATGCGTTTAGCTGTCTTTAGTGATGCTCATCGTAATCTAGTAAGAATGGAATCGACCTTAGCTGAATTAGAAGATATTGATTATTTAGTCTACGCTGGGGATGGTTTAAATATGGTTTTGGAGAGTGGGATAGCTTCAGATTTTGAACTGTTGGCTGTACAAGGTAATTGTGACCATCTACCGCAGTATCCACGGGAAAGAGTAATTGATTTAGGTGAGCAGAGAATACTTTTGACCCATGGTAAGCGTTACCGGATTAAATTAGGATTAGATAACTTATATTATAAGGCGCAAGAAATAGAAGCAGATATAGTTATTTTTGGCCATACTCACTGCCGCTATGCTAGAGAAGAGGAAGGGGTTTTATTCTTTAATCCAGGAAGTATTTCTCAGCCTAAAGATAGTAAAGGACCTAGTTATGGTCTGTTAGAGATAGATGGGCCAAGGGTTGATTATGAACATGTTAGTTATCCTAATAGTGAAAATTGAAGTAAATTAGAGTAAAATAGACTTAGGATGAGTTTTATTTATTTAATTATGCTTTATTCGATATTTTAATTTTGACCTTAAGTATCATTTTATTTATACTATTAAATGTTGAATTAGAAATAAAATGCAGTTGATTAACTATTAATTTTATGATAAAGTTAAGAATAACCTGTAATTAGGAATTCGGCTGCTGTTTTTTTAGAAAGGGAGGATATTTAAATGAAAGTAGATAAAGAAATTGTTAAAGATAACAAAGTAAAATTAGAGGTAGAACTAGATGAAGAAAGAGTTGAGGAGGCTTTGGATGAGGCTTATAAAAAAGTAGTTAAAGAAGTGGATATTGATGGGTTTAGAAAAGGGAAAGTACCTAGAACTTTATTAGAAAAACGATATGGAGAAGAAGTATTACATAAAGATGCCCTTGATATTTTAATTCAACAGGGCTATTATGAAGCAGTGCAAGAGGCAGATATTGAGCCAATTGCTCAACCAGAGATTACTGATGCTTATATTCAAGGCGGAGAGCCGGCTGCTTTTACTGCAGAAGTAGAAGTTAAGCCTGAAGTTGAATTAGGCGATTATACTGGTTTAGAGGTTGAAACAGAAGAAGTGACAGTAGAAGAAGAAGCAGTAGAAGATGAATTAGAGACCAAAAGACAGACTCATGCTCAATTAGTTGGAGTAGACCGTGATGTTGTAGAAGAAGGAGACTTTGCAATTATAGACTATGAAGGTTATGTCGATGGTGAGACTTTTGAAGGTGGTTCTGCTGAAGACTATAACTTAGAGATTGGCTCTGGAAGCTTTATACCTGGATTTGAAGAGCAGTTAATTGGAGTTGAGGCAGGTGAAGAAACAACGGTAGAGGTTACATTTCCAGAAGATTATCAATCAGATGATTTAGCAGGTCAAGAGGCTAAATTTGAGGTTAAGGTTAAAGATATTAAAAGAAAAGAAATACCTGAGTTAGATGATGAATTTGCTAAAGACTTAGGGTTTGAAACTTTAGAAGAATTAAAAGATGATGTAGAAGAAGATTTGGTCCAAGAAGAGGAAGAAAAGGCAGAAAGAGATTATGAAAATAGATTAATTGAATCAGCAGTGGAAAATGCGGAAGTTGATATACCAGAAGCTATGATTGAAGAGGAAATTGATAGTATGATTCAAGAACAGAAGATGCAAATGCAGCAGCAGGGTTTTGAATTTGATCAGTATTTAGAGATGACTGGTATGAATGAAGAAGAATTGAGAAACAAATTTCGAGGACAGGCAGCTGAGAGAACAAAGAGTAATCTCATCCTAGAGGCAATTGCCGAAGAAGAAGGAATTGAGGTTACAGATGAAGAAATAGATGAAAAAGTAGAAGAGATTGCTGAAGGTCAAGGTGGTCAAGACCCTGAACAGATTAAAAAGTTCTTGCAGATGCAGGGTCAACTAGCTCAATTAAAAGAAGGACTGCAGATGGAAAAGACTCTTGAGTTTTTAAAAGAAAATAATTAATGTTTATAGTAGAGAAAAGTTGGGTATAGATATAATTAGGGAGGCTAGATTATGAATTTAGTGCCTACAGTTGTAGAACAGACGAATAGAGGAGAAAGATCCTATGATATTTATTCAAGATTATTAAAAGATAGAATTATTTTCATCGGAAAGCCAATCGATGATGATATTGCTAATACTGTGATAGCACAGTTGCTATTTTTAGAAGCAGATGATCCAGATAAAGATATATATATATATTAATA
>JAWOFC010000101.1:0-6137 GCA_046482455.1 Halanaerobacter sp.
AAGTTCAAATGACTGAGGAAGATTTTTTACATGATGTAGTCTTGAATTTAAGTCAAGAACTTGATAAGTTAATAATTAAGAAGATGAAAAGCTTTAAAAATTAATTTTTTTGTCATCCTCCTCTAGTGGAGGTTTTTTATTTTGGATAAAAGAAGGCTTTAAATAAGAAATATAGAAGTAAAAGAGTACTAAGGGACTTGAATGGGGAGTGGTTAAAATTAGAAGAAAGTATTTGATAAGTAGTATATTTTTAATTATAATCTTATTCTTAACAGCTTGTAGTGGTGGCGGAGGTTCTGATACACCTACTTATTATAATTTAACAGTTAGTACTGAGGGTGACGGAAGTGTGAGCCCCCGGTCAGAGGAATATGAAGCAGATGAAGAGTTGCAATTAGAAGCTGATGCGGATGAAGGATGGGAGTTTAAAGAATGGCAGGGAGGGATTGATAGTACAGATAATCCTTATACTTTAGTGATGGATGATGACTATACTGTTACTGCCGTTTTTGAAGAGAGTCAAGTACTATATGATTTAACAGTTAATGTGGAGGGTCAAGGAAGTGTGACACCCCAGTCAGGAGAATATGAAGTAAATGAAGATGTGCAGCTAGAGGCTAGTGCGGCTGATGGGTGGATCTTTAAAGAGTGGGAGGGGATTGATAGTACAGATAATCCTTATACTTTAAGTATGGATAATAATTATACTATTACTGCTGTTTTTGAGGAAGTGATTGACTCATCACTGACGGGTGAGGTTAATATCAGTAATAAGACGGCTTCTTCAGCAGTTAGTTCTACCGAAATTAGTAGTATGAACCAATTAAATACTGAGTTCGAGACTAAACAAGCGCCTAAGATGGCTGCAAAGTCTAAGCAGAAAAGACGAAATTATAAAAAAGAGGAGATTATAATTAAATATAAATCTTCTGTGGCTGTTCAATCCTTGAAGAGTTTAGAAAAAGAGAATGATTTAAAGCAGTTAAATAAATTATCTGCAGAAGAGAGAGTAGTTCATTATCGACTGCCCAAAAAAATGAGTGTAGAGGAAGCAGTTGAAAGGTATGAGAAATTATCTTCTGTAGAGTATGCACAGCCTAATTATATCTATCAAGCAACGAAGATACCTAATGACGAATATTACGAAAGTAATTATCAGTGGGCACCAATTAATCTGAATTTAGAGGCAGCTTGGGATATAGAGACAGGTAGTTCAAAGGAGATTAATGTAGCGGTGATTGATACAGGAATTATACCTAATCATCCGGATTTGCACGAACAGGTGAGTGCAGACGGTTATGACTTTGTTGATGGAGATGATGATCCTTATGATGAAAATGATGACCAAAGTCATGGAACCCATGTAGCAGGGATTATTGGAGCAATGACTAATAATAAGCAAGGAATTGCGGGTGCAAATTGGAATGTGAACCTGATTCCGATTCGAGTCTTAGGTACGAGTGGAACTGGCTCTAGTGAGGGTTTTATGAAAGGAATTAAGTATGCTGCTGGTCTTCCCGTAGAGACTGCAGATGGGAGAGAAATTCAACTTGATGAAGAAGTAGATATTATCAATATGAGTTTAGGTGGTAGTATTGCTGCAGGTACTAATTATGATATAGCAATGAAGGAAGCTATTAATGAAGCAACCAGTCAAGGAGTATTAGTCTTTGCTGCTTCAGGAAATGCAGGAGATGATTCTGTTTTTGAGCCGGCCAGCTATGAAGATACGATTGCTGTAGGAGCAGTTGGCCCTGATAATTCAAAGAGTGACTATTCTAATTACGGGCCAAATTTGGATCTAGTTGCCCCAGGAGGAATAGAGTCTACTAACATTAACCCTAGTAATAGTATTTTAAGCACTATGGGAGCTGATAATAGTAATAGCTATGGATTGATGAGTGGTACTTCAATGGCCACACCTTATGCTAGTGGAGTAGCTAGTCTCTTATTAGCACAAGGAGTAGATACTAGTGAAGTAGAGGCGCAGTTAAAGAATACTGCAGTCGATTTAGGACCAACAGGTTATGATGATGAGTATGGGGCAGGCTTAATTGATGCCTATGGGGCATTATTAGATAAGAAGTTAGCTCCTCCTAAGATATTTGCTGCTACTAAAAATGGTAATACTTTAACTGTAGCAAGCGAAGTACGAGAAGCTGCGAATGGTGAAGATTATGCTTTGAACCAAATTAATAAAGGTGAGGAAGTATATATTATTGGCTGGCGAGATGTTAATAATGATGGAGAAGTTAATCAAGGAGATTACTACGGTCAAATAGGACCAATTTTCGCTGATGATAGTACGCAAATTAATGATCTACAGCTAAATTATATCGGGGCAAGTACAGATGACCTGCCTGAGATTCAAGGTATGGATTAAAGTTTAAGTTTAATTATCCATTATCCATTCTCAATCGGAAATGAAATCATGGGTTTTATTTGTTAGGATTTGACTTTAATTGTCCATTGTCAATTATCCATTCTCAATTAATAGGGGGGGCGTTGATAGGATGAAGACTAGGCTTTATCTTTTGCTAATGATAATAAGTTTAGCTTTCCTTGTAACTGCTTGTAATGGTATAGGTAATTTGAGAGTTAATATTTACCAAGGAGAGTCCCTAACAGATGATGCTTATGTAGGATTGTATACAACTGACTTTAAAGAGAGGCTTGACTTTAGGTATACTACCCGCGGTGAAGTGCATTTTAAGGCTTTAGAAGAGGGGAGCTATGGTCTGAAAGTAATAAAGAATGATCAAAAGAAGAGACTACAAGTGCAGATAACAGGTGATGAGACTAACCACCTTAAAGTAAGTTTAAACTAAATCTGACTATAAGAGATTATATTCTTATGCCTCATATTTGTCAGTAGTAATTTCTTTAATAACTGTTAACTCTCAGAAATTAGCTTTCAACAGATTTTTTGTTTTTGAAATTTATTTTTTAATTGTCCATTCTCAATTATCAATTAAATAAGCTAATCTTTAGATTATGATTTTCTGTGTTGACTTTAACTATTAATTATTAACTATAAACTCTAAACTATTCTCTGTCGGGGGGAAGACTAATGAAATTGAGGAATAAATATTATCTTAGATTACTATTAGTTGTAGCCCTATTAGTAATACTAAGTTATTCAGCAGTAGCTGTCTCTGATTTAGAGAGAAAGATTTCTAAACAGAATATGAAGTTATATACTGAAGAGTACGGTGTTGCTGATCTAAAAGAAGAGAGACAAAGGGAGATAGATAAGCTCTTTGAGTCTTTAAGCACAGAAGCTAAGAAAGATGCCCCAAAACTTGATTTTCAGTATCGTATCATTGATGCTCCTGTGATGAATGCAGCCTATTTAGGTGCAGGAAGAATGATCTTGTTTAAAGGATTAGTAGATGGAGTAGAGAATAATAAGCAGTTAGCAGCTATCATAGCTCATGAGTTAGGTCATGGAGTTAATGATGATATTAGTGAAAAGATTGATTGGATGCAGACTATTCAGTTAGGGACGGTTTTGGCAGATTTAATGGGAGACGGCGAGATAAATGAAGATCGATCAAGCCAGATTACTGCTATAGCTCTAAGCTTATTACAAAAAAGGTATAGCCGCGGTCAAGAGAAGGAAGCAGATTACTATTCAGTATTTTTGACTGATAGAGCTGGTTATGACCCGTATGGAGCAGTAGAAGTAATGAAGCTGCTTAAAAGAAAGAGTGATGGTTCTACGGATTCAGAATTATTAGAGATTTTTGCTGAACATCCAAATTTAGATAAGAGAATTAACTATCTATCAGAGTTAGTAACCAAAGTAGAGCATGAGGATAAATACTATTATGCCCCCCTTGCTACTGTACGCAGATTTACTAAAGGACTATTAAAAGAAGATCTAGAAATGGTATACTCTACTTATAGCTCAGAAGTAAAAGAAGAATTATCTTTAGCGCAATTTAAAGAACGAAAAGAAATCAAAAATATTTATGGGAAGGTTAATAATTTATCTAAGCAGTCAAATTACCAGATTGAACTGCGTAATCAAGTTGAAGGTACGGCAAGAGTAGCTGTCTTATTTGAGCGCGAGAATGACTGTCCCCTAGCTGTGGCTTTAGATTTAAAGAAGGGTGATTACGGTTGGAAGGTCTCCTTTGGTCCGCAGCTCTATTAAAATGGTATAAATTAACTATAGTTATAATAAATATTTTCTCTCCCTTTGCTTATACTATTGATGACCGATAAAACAAAGGGGGAAGAAAATGCAATTAACTACTAAGGAGAAGACATTGATTTCTGACACATTAACTGCAGAGGAGATCTGTAACCAAAAGTATAAGTACTATGCTGCCAATGCTAGCGACAAAGAGATAAGACAGTTATTTTCTGATTTAGTGGAGCAAGAGGATCAGCATGTGCAGATGTTAAATGATGCGTTAAATGGCAACTTTGATATTGAAGCTGCCAGTGCAAAAAGCAGTAGTTTTAGCCAAAGAAGTAGCCAAAGTAGCAATGATGTTGCAATGACGGATAAGAAAGCTGATATGGAGATTGCTAATACTGCAATGTCTGCTAAGGAGACAAAAGATGTGGAAGGGTTAGATGACCGTCAGATACTACAGGATTCTTTAATGACTGTGAAGCATCTCTCAGGAAATTATGATATCTCTGTTTTAGAAGCTGCTAATCAAGAAGTCTTTCAGCTCTTAGAGCAGATTCAGCATGAGAAGCACCTTCATAAACAGGAAATATTCCAAATAATGAATCAGAAGGGTTGGTATTCTGTTAACCCTGCTCAATCATAAAATTTAAGAGAAGAGACCAGCTCCTAGGAGCTGGTCTTCTTTTATGAAAGTTATGAAAATAGCGTGGTAACTTCACTTGAAATGAACTCTTGATCTCAAATCTAGCAGATTAATTATGTCAGTGCACGAAAATTATGGTTACTAACTTCTTCATATCGCAAGAAGTTGTATAATTCTACAAAAAAATTATGACAAATTGTGTTTTTTTACTAATGACAAAGGTCGATAAAAAAGATATCATTAATAGTGATAGAGGATAAGATTTTTTTATTTACTTTGTGAAAAAATATTCAAATTTAAAAGTGGAGGGGATAAGATGAAAAAAGGTATTATTTTACTAGTTGTAGTCTTTATTTTAGCTGTTGGTGCAAATGTGGCCTATGATCAATTTAACACTGAAGGAGAAGTTAGTGACAATTATGTTCCAATTGATGAAAGAGGATATGCTCATCCAGAATCTTTAATTAGTGCCAAAAGATTAAAAGAGATTAAAGATCGAGAAGATGTAAAGGTGTTTGATTTTAGAAACCAAGGTAAGTATAAGTTAGGGCATGTGCCGGGAGCAATTCAAGTCTATCGTGCTGATGAAGAGAATCCTGATCATGAATATGGTGGTATGAGAGCTACTCCAGAGCAGATGGAGAAGATGTTACAAGAAAAGGGAGTTAATAATGGCGATCAAATTATTATCTATGATGATCGTGGAGATTATGATGCTTCTAGAATGTGGTGGATCTTAACAATGTACGGCTATGATAATGTTAAGTTATTAGATGGAGGTATTATTCGCTGGAAAGGCTTAGGCTATGAAACTACTGGTGATTCTCCAGATTTAGAAAAAGGTAACTTTACTTTTGATAAGGATGACATGGAGATTGATAAGTGGTTAGCTACTAAAGATGAGGTTAAAGCAGCAATTGATGATGAATCTATGGTTACTTTAGATACAAGAAGTGAAGCAGAGTATACTGGTGAAAAGAATATGGCAGATAGAGCTGGTAGAGTTCCAGACTGTGTTTGGATTGAATGGAAAGAATCAGTTAATGGCGGTAAATCTACTGGTCCTCGTACATTCAAGACGGCTGAGGAGTTAGAGGAAATCTATCAATCTAAAGGAGTTACACCAGATAAGACAATTATTCCTTATTGTCAGTCTGCTGTAAGATCTTCTCATGCAACTTTTGTTTTAACACAGTTATTAGGTTATGAAAATGTAAAGAACTATGATGGCTCTTGGATTGAGTGGAGTGCCGAAGATGAACTACCAGTCAATAATCCGAGTGAATAATTAGGCTTATATTAAAGTTTATGACTATATTTGGTTTAATAATCTATCTTTAGAGTTTG
>JAWOFC010000207.1:0-6524 GCA_046482455.1 Halanaerobacter sp.
CATGAAGATTATTTAATGATCTCCTTAAGAGAAGGCAGAGCAGAAATAGAATGGAATCAACTCCTTGAAAAGAATTTAGACTTAGCAAAATTAAAAGAAGAAGGTATTCAAGTCTTTCCCTGCAGCAAACACTGTACTAAAGTATATATCTTTGCTAAGCTATAAATCATTTTGATAATTAAGACTCAGCATGGTATAATTAGCTTATTAAGGTAGATTACAATACAGATGTAGAAGAAAATATTAAATAAGGAGCTGATTTTGATGGATATAATTCTTGAAGGAATTAAAGATGCCATTGAAGATGAAATTTCTGCTCAAAAGAAGTATAAAGTTCTTAAAGAAGAAACAGACGACGATAAATTGAAGGCTCTCTTTGAACAGTTAATTAAAGATGAAAAAGAACATGAAAAGATTTTAAAGTCACGTTATAAAGCTGTTAAAAAGATAAGAGAGAATGAATAATATTTAATTCCGAGCTTTTAAAGGCTCGGAATTAAATATTATAAAGTTAAATTTTCAATAAATTCTATCTCTACACCATTAGGATCTTCAATGAAAAGTAGTTTAGTTCCATTAGGAGTTTTAATAGGTCCGCGCAAAACATCTACTCCTTTAGCTTCCAATTCTTCAATTACAGCTCCCATATCTTCAACTTCAAAACCAATTGAAACACGAGACTCATCTTTTGTAGTCTCTTCTCCAGCTATTAATTCAATCGTCCCTCCTTCATCTTGGAGAAAAGAGATTTCAACTCCCGGACGGGGATTTAATCTTTTCACCTCTGCTAAGTTTAAAACATTCTGATAGAATTCTAAAGATTCTTCTAAATCATTAACATGAATAGTTGTTAGCATTAACTTCATAATCAAAACCTCCCTTAAATGCTCTTTAAAGTCTAAACTTTTGCTATAAATATCCTAAGCTGAACCTCTACCCGCTAAATCTATAGCTGAGCTAAAAAATCAAATAATTTCTTCTTTTTAATCGGTTTCGAAAGATGATGATCAAAACCTGACTTCAGGGTATCATCTACATCTTCAGCTCGTGCATGAGCTGTTAAGGCAGCTATTGTAGTTGCTTCTTCTCCTTCTTCTTCTTCTTCCCAAGTTCTTATTCTTTCTGCTGCTTCATAGCCATCCATCACTGGCATTTGAATATCCATCAAGACTAAATCATAATCTCCAGCCTTAAACTCCTCAACTGCCTGCTTCCCATTTTCAGCCGTCGTAATCTGATACCTATCACTTTTTAGATACATATTGATCAACAAACGATTTTCTGCTACATCTTCAACTAAGAGAATAGTCAACTCTTCTTCCTCTTCTTTCTCATCTACTCTTGTGCTTTCAACCTGCTCAGCATCTAAAACATCAGCACTTGCTAAGACTCCTTTAATCATCTCTAATAGTTCTGTTTGGCGAATTGGCTTCATCATAAAGTCATCTAAGAGTTCTTCTAAGGCATCTTTTCTATTATTTCGTTCTTTAAAGTCAGAAGAGAGCATAATCAATTTTAGTCTATTTAGTTCCTCCTTCTCTCGAATCTTCTCCGCCAGATCAAGACCATCCTGCTCCGGCATCAAATAATCTAAAATCACTAGCTGATAAGCATCAGGATGAGCCTTTAATTCCCGCCATGCATCCTGGGGATTATCAATTAAGGTAGCATTCATTCCTACATTCAATAAAACTTCTTCTAGAATAAAGAGATTAGTTGAATTATCATCGACAACTAAAACATCTACCCCCTCGAGGTCAACATCTTCTTTCTCCCCAGCTTCTTCTTTTAGCGTCTCTTCTTGAGCACGGGATAGTGAAACAGTAAAATAAAAAGTGCTTCCCTCTCCTTTCGTACTTTCTAACCAGATCTCCCCATCCATTAACTCCACTAACTGCTGAGAAATGGTTAAGCCCAGTCCTGTACCTCCATATTGACGAGTACTAGAAGCATCTTCTTGAGTAAAACTCTTAAAAATATCGTCCTGCCTCTCTTTAGCAATTCCAATGCCTGTATCACTGACTTCAAATAATATCTGTAACTTATCCCCTTCAGTCTGCATCAGATCAGCCTGGACTAACACATGCCCCTCTTCAGTAAATTTAACTGCATTGCTAATTAAATTAATCAAAATCTGTTTTAATCTAAGCTGGTCACCAACAGCAAACTTAGGCAGTGCAGGACTAACTCGACACGGCAGTTCTAGCCCTTTCTTATAGGCCTTAACTGCCATCATCTCTGCCACATCCTCAACAGCAGCAACTAAATCAAAACGGGACTCCTCTAATTCCAGACTACCTGCTTCTATCTTAGAGACATCAAGTACATCATTAATTAAGAGCAGTAAATTTTCACTTGAATTTTCTAATAAATTAATATACTGCTCTTGTTCAGAACTTAAATCAGTATCATTCAATAGCTCAGTCATGCCAATAATAGAGTTCATAGGCGTTCTAATCTCATGGCTCATAGTAGCTAAAAATTTAGACTTAGCTTGATTAGCCTGTTGAGCTTTCTCCTTTTCAACCCGCAGCCTTTCCTCATCTCGTTTCATCTCAGTAATATCAGTCGAAATCCCCAATACTTGCCGTTCCTCCTTAGGCTGCTCAGTATATAAAGGAACTTTAACTGTCTTTAACCAACGCCGATTTCCATCATCATCTGTGATACTCTCTGATGGAATCTGCTTTATCTCTCCACTGCTCATCACCTCGCGATCATCAGCTAAAAAATTATCTACTTCTTCGTCAGCAGCACTGAAATCAATATCCCGCTGTCCAAGTAGTTCTTCTTTTTCTACTCCATAAGTATCTGCTAATTCTTGATTGGCTAATTGAAAGCGTCCATCCCAATCTTTGACAAAAACAAAGCCGGGGGAAGAATCAATCACTAATTCTAAAAAATCACGTTCTTTTTTTAACTTTTCCTCAGTCTCTTTGCGACTCGTAATATCGCGAAAAATACATAAAATTGCCGGCTGATTCTGATATTCAATATATCTACTATTAACCTCCATCGGTATTAATTCATTACTCTGCCCTTCAAAATAGGATTCAAAAACTAAGTATTCAGTCTCATTTTCAACCATCTTTTTTAGTTTATTAGTTGCATCTGTTTTTGAATCAGCCTCTAGATCACTTATCTTTAACTTCTGCAACTCATAGAGAGGACAACTAAAATAATCACAGGCTAGATGATTAGTCTGTATAACTTGTCCTTCCGCATCAAAAATAATAATCGGATCACTAGTATAATTAAATAAGTCTTCAAACTCCTCTTTAGCCTCTTTATTAGCAGTGAATGAACGTGCATTCTCTATAGCAGCCACAGCCTTATCAGCGATCTTCTTTAATAAATCTAAATCTTTTCTCTCAAATTCCTCGTCACCAGGCTTATTAATAGCAGTTAAAATCCCTTGCACTTCATCACCAGTAGATAAAGGCACAACCATAATATCTCCGCAGTCAGTCTCTTCTCTTCTCTGTTGAGCTTGTAGACTTTCTCGGCTATCAGGGGTATCTTCTTGCAAGGAAAAAGCTGCTTTATTATTACGTACCACCCAACCACCGAGTCCTGACCAAATCTCTGCAAAGTCAACCGTTGTAACTACCTTCTCTGCTCCAACTCCACCGCTAAAGAAATTTACTATCTCTTCTTTTTCTAAATCAAAAGTAAGCAAAGAAGTCCTATTGATCTCCAAAACTTCTGCAACTTTATCTACTATAACTTTTAAAGTTGACTCTAAATCATTCTCTGCAATTAAATATTCAGAGATTGAATAGAGAACTTCTTTTTCTGCTAGCTTTCTCTTTAATAACTCATTTTCTTCTTTTAGCTCTTCTATCTCTTCCACCATAACACCTCTTTTCCTTCATCACCAAAGGGTTAATAAATTTATTCATCCTGCCAATAGTCAAGTAAGCCTTCTCTAATCTGAGCTGCCGTCGGTGGACAGCCAGGAATAAAATCAGAAAATTCTCTAGTGCAATTTCCAACTCCTAGCCCCTCTTTTTCTAACTCCTGCCAGCCTTGACCAATATAGATTTTTGCTTCAGGCGGAAGTTGATTCTCATCTTGACAGCGCTGTAGCGCATGGAGTAGACTACCTACACAAGCAGAACAGGCCTGCTCTGCTTTAATATATTCCCGCAATTTCTCCACTTTCTTTCTTCTAGTCAAATCTTTTGCAACTGCCTGAGCTTGATTAATCTTAATCACTTGCTCTTGCTTTAAATCAGTCCTTCCCACTCCTAATTCCTCTGCTAACTCAAGGTAAGGTATCGCGCTTAACTTCAAACCTAATAACTGAGCTACATAAGTATCAATTAAGACTGGATCAAATCCTGCTAAGACGCGATTCATCTGGACTGGATTGCCGCCTTCTTCATAAGTTAAATCACCTATAATTCCATCTACAATCGTTAAATCAGACCGCAAAACATTATTTAGATGTGCAATCGGCTCATGCAGCCCTAGAGTATGATAACGCCTCTTCTCGCTATCAGGGATACAGCCTTTTAAATTCTTTAAAGCACAAGTTATTTTAGTCTGACAGTGCGCCTTCAAAACCGGCAGATTAATCAGATAATCAACTTCTAAAGGTGCTTGACAGACACTGAGTTCAAAGCCCTCACTGACTAAGTCTTTAGTCTGATCATGCTTTAGATTATAGAGCTCTAAGTCATACTCCTGGGCCAAAGATCGATACCCACATTCCTCAAATGCTTCCTCGGTATTAGCACCGACCCAGGAGCCTTCCATAATTACTATCTCCTCTATCCCCTGCTCTTTAAGATATTCAATCACCCCTGCTGTTAAATCTGGATCAGTTGTAGCACCATGGGCACTCTCCTTAGCTAAGATCAAATTCGGCTTCAAACCCACCTTCATATCTCTATCTAAATCTAACTCTAGCTCCTCTAATAACTGATAGGCTAGCTGATATCCATCATCACCAAAAGCTTGATAGATCTTTCCCATCTTAAAATCACCCCTTTAATTCAAATTACTAGTAGAGTCAAATAAATGATCCACGGCTAATTTAAACTGTTCATAAAGCTCTACACCTTCTAAAGCAGCTAAACTATCAACTAAATTATTATAATACCAACTCTGTTTCTCATAACCGCGCTTAAATCTAGTCCACAGCTCCTCACCCAATCTATCATAATCTCTAATCATACTCCGCAGATTACTCAATTTATCGGCACAAGAAATATACTGTATATCGCGAGAAGCGTTCCTTAAATCATCAATAGTATACTTCTTTCTCTCCTCCCAAGGAGTATTATCTCTATCCTCTAATTCTTCTGAAGCACCTAATACTAGATTAAGTACTCTCTGATTAAATTTATCTTTTAACTCTTCTTCAGTAACTTCTGTATCCTCAAGAGTATCATGCAGCAAGGTAGCTGCAATTACTTCATCATCTACATCATAATCTTTTAAAGTTAGTGCTGCTTCTACTGGATGAACAATATACGGCTTCTTCTTACCCTTCCTCATCTGCCCTTGATGAGCTTTAGCAGCAACTGGCTCCCCAGCGCATGGTCACTTCCTTCCTGGTTTTTCAAGGAAACGTGTTTGTTGCATCATGCTTCACAGGATTATCATACAACGCCGTCCCTGCATTTTTCTGGAATTGGACAGCAATTTCCGGACGGGATTTAGGCGCCGGACCCTGAATCGCTCAACCTTGATGGCCTCGGTAAAAAGTCGTCACTCCGGTGAAAACCGGAGCCCAGTTACCCCTTAACTGTCTGAAAAGACTGGATTCCGGCTTTCGCCGGAATGACGAAAAGAGGTAATTTCCGACTTTTTACGAATTCCTCAACCTTGGTTGAAATAATTTCGGGGGGTACGGTCAGGGGAGACCGGCAGCGAAATCCTTGACTTGATACTCCCATTCCTGGGTCACCAAATCGAGACGGGTCTTTCCCTTTTCAGGACACAGGGTCGCGGTCACGTATCCACCCGCACCCTCAAAGGTGAGACATTGAGGTGTCTCTTCCTTCAGCTCCAAACCCAAACCCGATTCACCAAAAAACCGCCTTAACCGTTGTTTGACTTCTTCTTCCGGCAATTTTGTTTTCCGTTCGAGGTTTAACATTCTCAATCCCCCTGTGCTAAATCCTATGAGTATTTACCGAGTGAGCCGGGCGAATTTACGGCATCTCGCGCGGCTGTCCTGTGGATGCAAGGACACTGCTCCACAACCTCCCATCGGGATCAATTTGCTTGCGCATGGAGACGGCAAGTGGAACCGGGACGTGTGTGTGCTCTCCGTTCCAGTAGCCCACCACCGTGTTCGTGCGTCCCGCCATGCCCGCATGCACCGCGTTGTGACCAAGGAGTAGGCAGAAAACGGAGTCGTGAGGATTGGCGGGCATGCTGCGGATGATGTAACTCGGGTCGATATACTTGAGGGTAATGGGTATTTCCAACTTCTCAAAATACGCGCGGATTTCGTCTTTCAGAAAGAGGCCGATATCGTGCAACCGTTTGTTTCCGGACGCATCCCGCTC
>JAWOFC010000213.1:0-4782 GCA_046482455.1 Halanaerobacter sp.
ATTTAGCAGGGGTATATATAACCCTCACTACAAGGGTGTATATAGCCTTCAAAGAAGGGATATATATAAGGAGGCCTGATAAATTTGCTTTGCCGAGAATGTATCAAAGAAATTGGCAATAAATTACCTGACGATACGGCAAAAATCTTTTGGATAATAGCCAATTCAGAGGATGGAATGGCTAGAAGTGATATTCAAAGCAAGTGGGAAGAGAAGTTTGAGGAGAAGCTTTCTTATTCGGTTTTTCATCGGATGGTAAGTGAATTAGAGACTACTCTTTTGATAAGGCATAAAAAGTTTAGTCAGACGAAAGTTTATGGGTTAACTAAAAACGGGAACAAACTTAAAAATATAATTGAGGGGGATGGAGAATGAAAGAAATTGGATTTGCGTGTATAGGTGTTGGACAGGCGGGAGTTAATCTGGCTACTCAGTTTGCTGAATATTTTCCTACGGTAGTTGTCGATACAGCGAGTCAAAATCTAAATAATGCATCACAAATTATTAAGCAAGATCATCGGTTTCATGCTAAAATTAATGAATTCGGTGGGGCAGGCAAGAATATTGAGTTAGGAGAACAAGCCATAATTAAATATGAGGAAGAAATAACGGAATTAATTGAAAATAACCTGACAGAATCGGATTATGTCTGGATTACAGCAGGCCTAGGAGGGGGAACTGGCAGCTTAGGATGTATCCAAGTTAGTAGAATCTTAAATAAGTTAGGGATTGCTCACGGAATGTTTGTTACTCTACCAGCAACTCATGAAGGAACAGATGAATTTGTTAATGCCAGTACTGCTTTATATTCAATAGAGAAGGCTAGAAGAGAGTTTAACAACTTGCGTTCAATAATTATAATTGAAAATAACAAGTTAAAATCAGAAATAATGGATCAATCAACAGTTAGCTTCGAGAATATGTGGAAGGAAGCTAACCAACATATCTTTAAGGCTTTTTATAATCTGTTTAAATATAGCCAAAAGCAAAGTGATTTCACCTTTGATGGACAGGATTATATGCGAATGTTAGAAAAATCAGGCTATATGACCTTTGGGACAAAAGTGATTGAAGATGTAGAGAATAAATCTCAAAATGTGTTGGTCAATGAAGTTAAAAGCACTTGGGAAGATGAAGTATTTATTGATGACTTAGATTTTTCTAAAGCTAGAGGTTTAGCTGTTATCGTCAATCGGCCTGAATCTTATGATCAAGACGGGCAATCAATCAATAAATTATTGACTGAAATGAAGTCCTTTATCGGTGAAGGAACCTTTTGTGCAGGAATCTATAAAGATAAGGATAGTTTGACTGATAAATTTTTAAGCAAGGATAAACCGCTTGAGCTAGTTACAGCTGTATCGGGACTGCCTTTCCCTAAAAAAAGATTTGAGAAGCTAAAAGAGACTGCTGAGGGCGGAATTGACAACTATAATCAGAAGGAAGAGGAAGAGGATATAGACTTAGATCTAGGTAAAGTAGGCTCTTATGTAGGTGAGTATGCTGCTAACAAAGAGGAAAAGGAATTTTCAATTTTCAATCACGATCAAAAATCTGATCAAGAAGAAGAAGGAGAGAAAGTATCAAAGATGACTGATTTTAGTGAGAAATTCAAAGGGAAAAATTAATAGATTCACTGGTTAATACTTAATTAAAGGAATGATATATGATGGCGTTAAATGAGCTTCAAAAAAGACGGTTGACATCCTCCCCGCCCGTTCCTTGCGTCACCTACAAGTCCTAACGGACTTTTCATGAAACCCATAAAAACAATATCCGAACGAGGATTCCTAAAAGAAACTTACGAGGTTGCCAAATGATTAGAGGACAGTCTATTTCTAGTAGTCCAATATGACTTTGGCTTTAGGCTGTGCCATCAGCCCTCCTGAGATAGGCATATAGCCACTCAGGCACTTAGACTATTACCACCTAAGCAGATTGTTGTCCTAAATGTGCTATGTTCCTACTAGCATTCAAATCAGAATGAATATGATTACCACATTGGCAGGAATATAAATTAGCTTTGCGATTAACTTTTTTAACTTTACCACATTTTGAACAACGCTGGGAAGTATGTTTAGGATTAATATATTTCACCTTTATCCCAGTTAATTCAGCTTTATATTCGATGAATTGTTGGAGTTGATAAAAAGTCCAGTTATGCAGGTTTCTATCAGCTCTATTGAGACTATAAGCACTTTGACGGATGTTTTCTAAATCCTCCATAACTATAGTCCCCACTTTTTCTTGCACAGCAAGATCAACCAATTGGCGACTAATTTTATGGTTTAGATCTGTCATCCATCTTTGCTCTTTGTCGTTAATATTTCTAATAGAGTTAATTTTCTTGGCTTGACCTAATTCTCTTCTTAATGAGCGGTACTTTTTACGAATAAATCCAGCTTCTTTACCATTAAAGAATTGACGATTAATCTCTTTTTCAGCTAAGTCTTTAATGCTAGCTACTGCTAACTGTCTAAGCCCTATATCAATTCCCATTGTATTAGGGTTATTATTTTTTTCTTGTGGTAGATCAACACTTACAGCAAAGTACCATTTACCTTTTTTATAAAAAAGACTGGCTTTACCTAACTTAGATCCATTTTCAATATGTTCTTGCAGTTCTTTAAATCTTTTAGTCTGCTTAACAGGAAAAGCAAATCTTTGACACTTGCTAGTATAAAGAGGTATTGAGATTATATGACCGTCTATTTTATAGTTCTGGTTATTATAGCAAATGGGCTGGTTTTTATTGAAATCTATGTTATCTTTTTTAGAGTCTGATTTTTCAAAGAGTCTAAATAGAACTTTAACCTCTCTAATATTTTGATTTTTAACAGCAGAAGGTAAGTTGTGCTCTTTAAAATCAGCAGAACTCAATTTAGTTTCTCCTGTTTTAAGTTTATCAGCAATAGCTTGACGATTCTTAACTACCTCTGCAATATTATTAAAAAATATATTCTCTTTTCGTTTTGTTGGTTTTAATAATTCTAAAACATAAGTTATTTGCATAATTAATCACCTTGCTTTTCAATATAATGTTGGATAGTTTCTGAACTAACATTCCCTGCGGTAGCAACAAAATAAGCTCTAGTCCATACTGAGCCCTTAATATTTAACTCTGGAAACTGTTTTGATATTCTCCTTCCAGTAGTACCTTTGATGATATTCATTAATTTACTGGGAGAATATCTAGGAAGTGCCGATAGAAAAAGATGTATATGCTCAGACATTATTTCTATAGATAATACTTCAAAGCTATGCTCGATAGCCAGTTCATCAATAGTATTTATTATTATATTTTTTATCTCTTTATTATCCAAAATATCTTTTCTATATCTAGGAATCCATACAAAATGATAGTTCAAAAGAAACTTTGCATGTCTTGTGCTTTTATAGGTGTTCATCAGTTAAAACCCCTTAATAATAGTTGTTAATGATATTATATAATAAAAGGAGTTCATATTCAAGAAACATATTAACTAATTTTAATTTTCAAGTCGATTTAAAATTAAAATAGCCGATTCATCCCCGCCTATTAACATAGGCGAGGCTTTCTCGGCCAAGTTCGGTAAGCAGTTACCTACTCTCCATCCTCCTTCCTGTCCTCTCCTGCTGGAGTTGAAGCCTCCTCCATAACCTGTTCTACAAAGTCTTCAGCCTGCTGATCAATAATCTGTTCACTCCAATCAATCGAACCGATCTCTTCATCAGCATTTAAATAACTATCATCATCGCTCTCAGCTCCCAAAATATCAGAGGGAGTATTTGAGCTGCCATACTTAGCCACTTCTTGCCAGCTATCTTCACCATCATAGATCACACTAGATTTATTATCCAAATTCATCTGACTCCTGCCCTGCAATTCACCAAGCAGATCTTCTTCTAGCGGTCTGGACTGATCATCTATTCTTTCAACTTCTTCTTTACATTGATAGCAAAAAGTACTATAGGGCACAGCCTCTAAACGCTGAGGGTCAATTTCTTGCTGACAGGAATCACAAAACCCATAATCACCAGCCTCAATCTTCTTTAAAGCATCATCGATCATTTCCAACATTGCCAGATCATTATCCTTAAGCCCTAGATCTTTACTCCGATCAAAGGTATCACTACCCCCATCAGCAGGATGATTATCATAATTAGACAGCTCTCCTGTCCTCTCCTTAAAGCTCAAGGTGAGGCCTTCAAAATCCCTTTCTTCTAAACTCTCTACCTCTTCTAATAGTGAGCTCCTTTCTTCCATTAAGCGCTGTCGATAATACTCTAAACTTTTCATAGTTCATCCCTTCCTTATAAGTGCTGTTGGACTATAATGACTAACTGGGCTATATACTCTCCAATCAAGGGCAGATTCAGATCAGCCACCCGATATAAAATTGAGAGGAAGATTGCTCCTAATAAAGTAACTCCAATAGCAATTCCAAAGCCCCGGGCCAACCCGGCTACAAAGTTGAGGTAAATTAAGCGCCGCGGCGAATTGAATAATTCGATATACTCTGCCATCTTCATCTTCTCGGCATTGATTATGAATCGCTCAATGGCCTTTTTCAGCTTGATAACTGTAGCCTTGGTCACTTCCTTCTCTTTGACTTCCTGGATTAAATTACCAGAAGATTCATCCCCCATCGCTCTTCCTCCTTTTTACTAGTCTTAATTTAACCTAAAAGTGAGATTGAAATTCAAGATTTAAAAATCAAAATCTAAAACTAGGGAACCACGAATCAGCACGAATAAAAACAAAACCTTAATAAATAATATTTTTAATTTTTAGTAGTTAAT
>JAWOFC010000215.1:0-2694 GCA_046482455.1 Halanaerobacter sp.
GTATAGATATAATTAGGGAGGCTAAAATATGAATTTAGTGCCTACAGTTGTGGAACAAACAAATAGAGGAGAAAGATCTTACGATATATATTCTCGTTTGCTGAAAGATAGAATTATTTTCATTGGTAAACCGATTAATGATGATGTGGCTAATACTGTGATAGCTCAGTTGTTATTTTTAGAAGCAGATGATCCAGATAAAGATATATATATATATATCAATAGTCCGGGTGGTTCAGTCACATCTGCATTAGCTATGTATGATACAATGCAGTATGTTAAACCTGATGTCTCAACTATTTGTATGGGTCTTGGTGCTAGTGCTGCTGCCTTATTATTAGCAGGGGGTGCAGAAGGTAAGCGTTATGCCTTGCCTTATGCTAGAGTTATGATTCATCAACCTAAAGGCGGCGCTCAAGGGCAAGCTACAGATATTGAAATTCAAGCACAAGAAATTCTTGAATTAAGAGAGATATTAAATGACATTTTGGCTGAACATACAGGTCAGCCAGTGGAAAAGATTGCTGAAGATGTAGACCGAGACTTCTTTATGTCAGCTGAAGAAGCCCAAGACTATGGTATTATTGATGAGGTTATTACCCACCAAAATGATATAGAAGAGTAGATTATTAAAGAGGTGATTCGATGTTTAAATTTGGTGATGAGCAAGGGCAATTAAAATGTTCTTTTTGTGGTAAGGTACAAGATCAAGTACAGAAGTTAGTCGCAGGCCCTGGCGTTTATATTTGTGATGAATGTATAGAACTCTGTAATGAGATTATAGAAGAAGAATTAAATGAAGATTTTGAGGCAGATTTTGAAAGTTTGCCAAAGCCTAAAGAGATAAATGATTTTTTAGATGATTATGTAATTGGTCAGGATCGAGCTAAACGAACATTAGCAGTTGCTGTCTATAATCATTATAAACGAGTTAATTCTGGAATGCAGTTAGATGATGTAGAATTAGAAAAGAGTAATATCTGTATGCTAGGTCCTACAGGTAGTGGTAAGACATTATTAGCTAGAACATTAGCTAGAATTTTAGATGTTCCGTTTGCTATAGCTGATGCTACTTCTTTAACAGAAGCAGGTTATGTAGGAGAAGATGTAGAAAATATCTTGTTAAAATTAATTCAAGCTGCTGATTATGATGTCGAAAAGGCAGAAAAAGGTATTATCTACATTGATGAGATTGATAAAGTTGCTCGCAAATCAGAAAATCCGTCAATTACGCGTGATGTATCTGGTGAAGGAGTGCAGCAAGCTTTATTAAAGATTCTAGAAGGAACTGAAGCAAGTGTACCACCGCAAGGTGGTAGAAAACATCCTCATCAAGAGTTTATTCAGATCGATACTACAAATATTCTCTTTATATGTGGTGGGGCTTTTGATGGTATGGATAAGGTTATTAAGTCTAGAATTGGTAATAAGGTACTTGGCTTTGGAGCTGACATCCAAAGTGAAGAAGAGGAAGAATTAGGAGAAATTCTAAAGCATATTAAATCTCAAGATTTATTACAGTATGGATTGATCCCAGAATTTGTAGGACGAGTACCAGTCTTAGTGACACTTGACAAATTAGATGAAGATGCTTTAGTAGAAATCTTAACCGAACCGCGTAATGCCTTAATTAAACAGTATAAAAAGTTCTTTGAATTAGATAATGTTGATTTAGAATTTTCTAGAGGAGCATTAGAAGCTATTGCTGAAATGACTTTAGAGCATGATACTGGTGCAAGAGGACTAAGGTCTGTAGTAGAAGACTCAATTTTGGATATTATGTATGATATACCTTCTTGTGGTGATGTAAGTAAATGTATTATTAGCCGTGAAGTAATTGAAGAGGGTGCGAGTCCAAAAATGATTAAAGTAGATGAACAGAGAGAAGAAACTGCTTAATCTAAGCAGTTTCTTCTTTGTTTGAAATTATTTTCACTTAAAAGCATATTTTGATTATAAAAATCCCCCTTTAGGATATACTAATTAAGAATTTATTTCTAAGGGGGATTTTAATGACTTCATTATTTAGCATTTTTAGTGTGATTCAATTCTTCTTTGCTATAGTAATTGGTCTTTATTTCTGGAATTTACTTAGTAAACAGAGAAGTAATAAACGAGCTATAAAAAAGGAGTCTAAAAAAGAACTGCAGAAATTACATAAGATGAGGCAACGTTCTTTAACTGAACCATTATCTGAAAAGATTAGACCAAGATTATTTTCAGAAATAGTTGGTCAAGAGAATGGTATTCAAGCTTTAAAAGCAGCCCTGTGTGGACCAAATCCTCAGCATGTGATTATTTATGGTCCACCTGGTGTGGGTAAGACAGCTGCAGCTCGTTTAGTTTTAGAGGAGGCTAAAGAAAATACTGATTCACCTTTTAATCAGAGCTCTAAATTCATTGAATTAGATGCTACTACAGCTCGTTTTGATGAACGAGGAATTGCAGATCCCTTAATTGGATCAGTGCATGACCCTATTTATCAAGGAGCTGGCGCAATGGGAAATGCGGGTATTCCACAACCTAAACCGGGTGCTGTGACTAAAGCTCATGGAGGGATTTTGTTTATAACGGCAAGGTCGCAGTTCAGCCGGGTAAGGGTCCCGGCGGGAACCCAGTTGTTTCCATTTCGTTCAAGGTCCAGTCCGGTGTAGGACTTATCATCGTCCGGTATGCCATCCTCCTCATCCAATT
>JAWOFC010000229.1:0-7325 GCA_046482455.1 Halanaerobacter sp.
GAACAGTGCTTCTTAACATTATTTGCACAACTTTCTACATTACATTTTATTTTAGCCATATTAGCACCTACTCAAAATCATCTGGATTATAGTCGCGATTCTTTTCATAATTACGCGCTTTATCCTTTTCAATCCCTGGTAAACCTTCCCCAGCTTCAACATCATCTGGACTATAATCAACTACTAACTCATCATCATCTTCTTCTCTCTTCTTATTTTTAGGATCAATAATCATCTTATCACCCCTCTAGGATTAATATACCCAAATTTAAGAAAAACTTAAGTAGAATTAAGAGTTAATTATTTAGTAGAAATATAAAGATTTCCATCGGTCTCAAGGGCCAAGATTAAGACTTCGGCCATATCATCAATCTTTCTCTTCTCCAGCTCTTCGGTTAACCACTTCTTATTTAAATCTACATTTTTTAAGGCAGTCTGATTGATCTTCCCATCTTCAACCAATACCACTGGCAGACCTTCATAATCCGTATCCAAACCTAAATCCTCAGGAGTTAGACTCCTCTTTTGTGATTTAGGAATAACTGTCAGTTCACCAGAAGTCTCCAAGACTGCAAACTCAACATCAGAAATATTAAAGACCTCTTTTTCTCGTAATTGAGTTAATAGATCATGAGTAGTATACCGATTTCTTCTCATCTCTTCTTTAATAATTTCACCATTCTTAATTAAGACTGCTGGAGTACCATTGACTAACTTCCTAATCAGATCACTTTTAAGAGATGAGTAAGAGACCAAAATCTCAACTCCAACTAATGTAAAGATAGGGATAACTCCTTTAAGCAAACCAATTGACTTATCCTCTATAATTAAGACTCCTAACTCAGCAATCATCAATGAGACTACTAAATCAATCGGAGTTAATTCACCTATCTCTCTTTTACCCATTAAACGCATACCGACTAAAATCATAAAATAGATTAGTAAGGTACGAAAGAACATATCCATATATTCTCACCCTAACTTTATAATGCTTCACCACAAGTGAAGCATTAGCTATCAGTCATCAGCAGTCAGCTATCAGCTCAATCAAAAGAAAATTCAGAAAAGCCTCTCACCCTTTCGCGAAAGTGTTATTCTTCCCCCGACTATTAAAGTAAGACTGACTTAGATTGAGATGAAATAGTTTCGCAGCGACCTTAAATCTCTTATATAAATGAGTCTTAACGAAGTAAACTAAGAATAAATTTTGTTTTGCTTAATTTCCATTTTGAATTAAGCTAAATTTATTCTTAGTTTGCGAGTTTTAGACGAATCATAAGAGATTTATAGAGCGAAGAAACCATTTCATCTCAATCTTTAAAGCTACACTTTATATAGTTATTATACCTCAAAACCTCAGCCCATATCCAAAAAAATAAAAAAGCACCAGGCTGCAAAGCCTAGTGCTAATTCAATGCTTAAATCCACTTTATAAGTCCTAATTCATGCTTAGTACTTAACTCTTCATCATTCGGTACAACTCTAAAAGTATAGCTATAATCTCCGCTCTCTTCTAATTCAACATTAGTGGAATAAGAATAGACATTGTCTCTTATATTCTCTTCTAGATCCATCGGAATAATCTCAGCTTCTGAATCTTCTTCTGGACCAGACACTAAATACAGTTCAACCTCTACATCATCAGGCTCTAATTCTCCTAAGTCAACTCTAACGTTCATAGTTAAAGTGTCTTCAACTACATATTCACCCTGATCTCCTTCAAACTGAGAAGAGACTTTAATCTGTTGCCAATTTGATCTTAGTTTATCTTTCCATGCAGCCAATTCTTTCGCCTTAGCAAATTGATTATCCTGTACTTCTTCTCCGCGCTCATAAGCAGGAATATAGAGATTAGTCGTATACTCTTGCACCATTCGATCAGTACTATAGACAGGAGCAGTCGTCTTCATAGCATTCTTCATTCTCTTAACCCATTCTACTGGAATTCCCTCTTTATTATCATGGTCGTAGTATAATGGTACAATTTGATCTTCTAAAATCTCATATAGGGATTGGCTGTCAATCTCATCTTGTTTATAACGATCATCATACTCCGCTTCATATCCAATTGCCCAACCATTGATGCCATTATAACCTTCTACCCACCAACCATCTAAGACACTAAAGTTTAATCCGCCATTAGCAGATACTTTCTCTCCACTAGTTCCGCTAGCTTCTAATGGTCGACGTGGATTATTTAACCAGACATCAACACCGCGCACTAAATAACGAGCTAAGTTCATATCATAATCTTCTAAAATAATTACTTTATCCTTAAATGCCTCACGCTGGGAAATATCATGTATTTCTTTGATTAATTCTTGACCCGGCACATCAGCAGGATGTGCTTTACCAGCAAATACTAGCTGTACTTCTTTTCCTTCTCGATTACAGATCTTACTTAATCTTTCTAAGTCTCTAAAAATTAAATTAGCCCGCTTATAAGTAGCAAAGCGGCGGGCAAATCCAATTGTTAGAGTATCTTCATCTAATAACTCATCATTAATAAATCGAGCATTACTATAGCGCTGTCTTCTCTTTAAATCTCTATCTCTAATATGCTCAATTAACTGTCCCTTTAAATCTTTATGAATCTGCCAAAATTCCTCTTCAGGAATATCTTCTACTGCCTGCCACATCTCTTCATCTTCAATATTATTTCTCCAATTAGCTCCTAAGTACTCATCTAAAATCTCTTCCCATTCTGGAGCTAACCAAGTAAGAGTATGAATTCCATTGGTAATATAATCAATTGGGTTTTCTTCTTTTGGCACACCAGGCCAGACATCTTCCCACATTTCACTAGATATCTCACCATGTAATTTACTAACTCCATTACTGAACTGAGCTAAACGGAGTGCTAAAACTGTTAAGCAGAATTCATCAGAATCATTCTCATCTACATATCCTAATTCCATAAATTCTTCTTTAGTTAAACCAATACTCTCCCAATAATCTGAAAAATAACGTTCCTTTAAAGCTATAGAAAATGATTCATTACCAGCTGGAACTGGAGTATGAGTAGTAAATACACTATTAGCAGCTACAGTCTCTAAAGCTTCTTCAAACTCTAAATCAAAGTCATCCATTAAGTCTTTTATTCTCTCTAATCCTAAGTAAACAGAATGACCTTCATTCATATGCCACACAACTGGATCATAGCCTAATTCATAAAGAGCTCTAGTTCCACCTACGCCAAGGATTATCTCTTGGGCGATTCTTGTTTCATCTCCTCCACCATATAAACGAGAAGTTAACTGCTTATCTTGTTCACTATTTTCTGGCAGATTGGTATCTAATAAATAGACTTTAATTCGCCCAATCTCTACCTTCCAAATCTTAATCTTAACTATTCTATCAGCTAATTTAACTTCTACCTTAAGGTCATTTCCATCTTCATCAGTAACCGACTCTAATGGCAGCTCCTGTGGATCTAGCTCTGGATAAAGAGCCTTCTGCCAACCTTCCTTGTTAATCTTTTGTTTAAAGTAACCATGTTCATAAAACAATCCTACTCCTACCATCGGTAGACCCAAATCACTAGCAGATTTACAGTGATCACCTGCTAAAACTCCTAGCCCCCCAGAATAAATAGGCAGTGACTCGTGAAATCCAAATTCTGCTGAAAAATAGGCGATTACTTGCTCTTCTTCAATACCAGAAAAATTCTGCTCAAACCATGTATTATCTTGGTTCAAATACGACTTAAAATCTTCCATTACTTTATGATACTGCTTCATAAATTTATCATCTTCTACAACTTCTAATAATCTCTTATGGCTTACTTTCGATAAAAAAGTAACCGGGTTCTTATTATCTTCCCATAACTCAGCATCAATAATTTCAAACAATTCTTCCGCTTTATAATTCCAGCACCACCATAAATTCTCTGAAAGATCCTTTAATCCAGATATCTCTGCCGGCAATTCTGAACGAACTGACAACTTCCCAAAACTTTCCATAAAACCCCTCCAATTTATTTAATCTCTACTAGCTAATCTCTTAGCTTTTTCTCTTATATAGATATATGATTTATTATTCTCTCCATTAAATTCTATTATTAATATTAATCAAATTATTAATAAATTATTTCTGAAACTTCTTGTAAAGATCAATATACTCCTGTGCAGAATGATGCCAACTGTAATCACTATTAATTGCTCTCTTGACTAGCTTTTCCCATACTTCCGGTTGGTTTTTATAATAGCGCAGAGCTCTTCTGATTGTATATAATAGATCTTGTGCACTATAATGAGTAAAACTAAATCCATTTCCCTCTCCAGTTTCGTCATTATAGGACTGAATTGTATCATTTAATCCGCCTGTCTCTCTAACAATCGGTATCGTACCATAGCGCAAACTAAATAATTGTCCTAAACCGCAGGGCTCATATTGAGAAGGCATTAAGAACATATCACTAGAAGCATAAATCTTTTGCGCTAAATCTACATCATAAGTAATATTAGCAGCAACCTTATTAGGATACTTATCAGCTACTTCTTTAAACATCTCCTCATACTCTTCGTTACCTGTCCCCAATATTACAAACTGTAAATCTTCTTTCATTATATCATCAATTGCCTCTTTGATTAAATCTAACCCCTTTTGTGGAACTAATCTACTAATAATTGAAACAACTGGTATATCCTCATTTTGCGGTAAGCCCATTTCTTCTTGTAATCTTAATTTATTCTCTGTTTTACCACTTAAGTCTTCAGTATCAAAATTAGCATAAATTCTATCATCTGTAGCAGGATCATATTCATCATAATCGATACCATTTACAATACCATATAAATCCTCAGAACGATAACGCAGCACATAATCTAAACCTTCACCAAAGTGAGGTGTTTGAATTTCATCAGCATAAGTTTTACTCACTGTATTAACAGCATCAGCAAAACTAATACCTGTCTTCATGTAATTAACTTGATCATCATGCTCTATCTTAGGTAGATGGTCTGAACTTAAAGCTAAAGTATCATCTAAAATTTCTAAACCAAACTGACCTTGATAACGCAAATTATGAATAGTATAAATCGTCTTAATGTCTTGATAAAAGTCATACTTTTGATACTGGGTCTTAAGCATAGCGCTTAAAGGTCCTGTCTGCCAATCATTACAGTGAATAATATCGGGCTGAAAATCAATTTTAGGCAGCATTTCAATTACTGCGCGACAGAAGTAAGCAAACTGTACATGTTTATCAGGATTATCATATAACTCCTCACGGTCAAACATATCTTTATTATCAATCATATAAGTAGAAACTCCATTATTTTCTAATTTATTGACACCTACATATTCATCACGCCAAGCTACATTAGTTCTAAAGTAAGCAACATTTTCTGTTTCTGCTAAATATTCATCATCAATCTGTTGACTATACTCCGGCATTACTACTCTAACATCATGTCCTTGTTTCTTAATCTCTTGTGGTAAAAATCCAGCTACATCAGCTAAACCTCCCGTTTTAACAAATGGAACCACTTCTGGAGATACAAATAGTATGTTTAATCCGTCCTTTTTTTCCATAATTAATTATGCCCCCTTTTAAATTATTATATTCATAAACAGTAAAATTCAATTTGATAGATTCATCTTAGACTATCTTAAATTGTATCACTAATAGTAACATTTATCAACATATATAACCTTTATTAAAAGTACATTTTTAATATTACCAAATTTAAAGTGAATAACCATTAACCCTCTTGCCATTAATAAAGACAAGGAATTCTCCTTTAACTTTAAATAATTATAATCAAATATATTTTAACATAATTTTAACCTTAAAATTAGCCTGAATCCTAACTTCTCTTTTTTTAATAATGATTATTAATTAGTTAATATATAACCTTGACTAATCAATTTCATCCTATATAATTATAAGTGAATCTTTTAAATCATTAACTGCGAAGGGAGTATTAAAATATGTCAGAAGAAAGTTATATTCAGAACTTATTTGCAGAAAGAATTGGCGGTCAACAGTTTGGAAAAGATACCACACTTTATAAGTTTGAAAAGATCAAGCGTGCTAAAAGAAAAGCTAAAGAGGAGAATCCAGATACTGAATTAATTGATATGGGTGTAGGAGAGCCAGATGCAATGGCTGATGAGAAGGTTGTACAGACTCTTTGTGAAGAGGCTGCAAAACCAGAAAATAGATTTTATGCTGATAATGGCATTCAAGAATTCAAAGATGCTGCAGTTGAATATATGGAAGAAGTATTTGGTGTAACTGGATTGGATAAAGAGACTGAAGTTAACCACTCTATTGGTTCTAAGCCAGGCTTAGCTATGATTCCTAGTGCTTTTATTAATCCAGGAGATATTACTATTATGACTGTCCCTGGTTACCCAGTAATGGGTACTCATACTGAATGGCTAGGTGGGGAAGTAGTTAACTTACCATTACTTAAAGAGAATGATTTCTTACCTGATCTAAGCTCTTTAACTCAAGAGCAGAAGGATAAGGCAAAGTTATTATATCTTAATTATCCAAACAACCCAACTGGGGCAGGAGCTACAGAAGAGTTCTTCACAGAGGTTGTAGACTTTGCTAAAGAGAATGATATTATTGTTGTGCATGATGCTGCTTATGCAGGATTAGTCTTTGATGATAATCAGCCATTAAGCTTTCTTTCTATTCCAGGGGCGAAGGATGTGGGACTTGAAATTCAATCGCTCTCTAAATCATTTAATATGACAGGTTGGAGAATGGCTTTTGTAGTTGGTAATCAGAAATTAGTCAATGCCTTTGCTACAGTTAAGGATAATAATGATTCAGGACAGTTTAGAGCAATTCAAAAGGCTGGAGTTACAGCCCTTAACAATCCTGAAATTACTGCAAAGACTGCTGAAAAATATTCTCGACGCCATGAAATGCTAGTTGATGTCTTGCAAGACCTTGGTTTTGATGCTCAAAAGCCGGATGGTACTTTCTATCTCTATGTTGAAATTCCAGAAGGGACTGCAGATGGAGAAGAATTTGCTAATGCTGAAGAGTTTGGACAGTTTTTAATTAAGGAAGCTCTTATCTCTGCTGTACCGTGGGATAATGCTGGTAATTTCATCCGCTTCTCTGTTACTTTTGAAGCTGAAGATAAAGCAGAAGAAGAGAGAATTATTTCTGAAGTTAAAGATAGATTAGCCCAATTTGATTTTGTATTTTAACTTTTATCCTCCAGGTCAGAGTACCTGGAGGTTTTTAAATTAATCTAGGGAGGAATTAAGATGCCTGATTTTTGGACTCATATCTTAGGAGGCGAGCTAGTCACTAAAGAGATGAACGATGCTGTGGAGAAAGAGTATATAGAAATGAT
>JAWOFC010000246.1:0-12742 GCA_046482455.1 Halanaerobacter sp.
ATTTCTCTGAAGAAGCAACAGAAGAGTAATAATTTAAAATGGAGATTTAAAAGTAGCGGGGAAACCCCACTACTTTTAAATCTCCATTTTAAATTATTACTCTTCTGTTGCTTCTTCAGAGAAATCCATATTAGCATAACGCTGATACATTCTCCATCTATATTGAGCTTGCTCTTTATTCTCTTGCAGTAATTCATCAGCTTTTTCTGGATTAATCTTATTTAATTGTGAGTATCGCTTCTCAGTCATTAAGAAGTCATGATACTTATCCCAATCTGGATCCTTAGTATCAAGCTGTAATGGATTCTTACCTTCTTCAGCTAAAGCAGGATCATAACGGAAGATCGGCCAATAACCGCATTCTTCAGCCATTTCAGCCTGTTCTTCAGCATTAGTCAATCCACCTTTAACACCATGACTAATACATGGAGAATAAGCAATTACAAGTGATGGTCCCTCATGAGCTTCAGCTTCAATCATAGCTTTTAGTACTTGAGCTTGACTAGCACCGTGAGCTACTTGAGCCACATAGACATGACCATAGGCCATAGCCATTGAAGGTAAATCCTTCTTATTACCTGATTTACCTGAAGCAGTAAACTTAGCAATTGAACCAGCTTGAGCAGCTTTAGAAGACTGACCACCTGTATTAGAATAGACTTGAGTATCGACTACTAAAATATTAACGTCTTCATTACTAGCAATCACATGGTCTAAACCGCCATAACCGATATCATAAGCCCAACCATCTCCACCAATCATCCAATTAGACTGCTTTACAAGATGGTCTTTAACCTCTAATATCTCTTTAGCTTCTTCAACTGAAGTGCTCTCTAAAGCAGAGACTAATTTAGACTTTAATGCCTTAGTTTCAGCTCCACTATTTCGATTCTTCATCCACATTTGATACAGATCTTTTAGTTCTGACTCTACATCATCCATCGTATCATTCATAATATCTTCAATGCGATCTCTGATCGTTTCAGAGGCAATTCTCATACCAAAGCCGAATTCAGCATTATCCTCAAATAATGAGTTAGCCCAAGCAGGACCTCTACCATCAGCATCCTTTGTATAAGGAGTTGCTGGATAAGAACCACCATAGATTGAAGAACATCCTGTTGCATTAGCAATTGTCATTCTATCTCCAAATAACTGAGTTACTAACTTAACATATGGTGTCTCTCCACAACCTGCACAAGCTCCAGAGAATTCAAATAGCGGCTTAGCAAACTGTGAGCCTTTGACATTTGAAACCGGCATCTTATCATCTTTATATGTTACTTCATTAAACATATAGTCTGCTTTTTCATCTTGATTAGCATCAAGAGATTCCTTAATTGGAACCATCTCTAATGCCTTCTCCTGCGCAGGACATACATTAGCACAGACTCCACAACCAGTACAGTCTAATGTTGAAACCTGAATGCGATATTCTAATCCATCTAATCCTTTACCTAATGGATCTAAAGTAGTAGTTCCTTCAGGAGCATTAGCTACTTCTTCTCCATCCATTAAGAATGGTCTAATTACAGCATGCGGACAAGCAAAAGCACATTGGTTACATTGTATACAATTATCCGGCTGCCATTCTGGAACAAAGTTAGCAATACCGCGCTTTTCATAAGCAGTAGTACCATTCACCATTGTACCATCTTCATAGCCTTCAAATGTAGAAACTGGTAAGTCATAACCCTTAATTTCATTAATTGGATCAGCAATGTTCTTAACAAAATCTGGACGATCTTCATCTATAGAACTCTCTTCTGCTTCTAACTCAGTCCAAGCAGGGTCAACTTCAACTTCTACTAATCCTTCAGCACCTTTATCGATTGCTTCCCAGTTCATATCTACAATCTCTTGACCTTTACGACCATATGCCTTCTTAGCATACTCTTTCATTAATTCTTGCGCTTTATCATACGGCATAATCTGCTCATTTAGTTTAAAGAAAGCAGACTGCATAATAGTATTTGTACGATGACCTAAGCCAATATCTTGGGCTAAAGAAATAGCATCAATAATATAGAACTTAGCATCTTTTGCGGCTAATTTTTTCTTCACACTATTGGGCATCTCTTCTACAATCTCTTCTGCATCAGCAACTGTATTTAATAAGAACCTTCCGCCCTCACTTAAACCGCTTAGCATATCATACTTCCCTAAGTATGAATCAGCAGAACAAGCTACAAAGTCTGGATTAGAGACTAAGTAAGTAGAACGGACTGGATCAGGGCCAAATCTTAAGTTAGAGCGCGTCACTCCACCAGACTTTTTAGAATCATAAGCAAAGTAACCTTGGGCATATAAATCAGTATTATCACCAATAATCTTAATTGTATTCTTATTGGCACCAACAGTACCATCTGAACCTAAACCGTAAAATAAGGCTTCTGTAACTTCATCCGATAAGACATTAACATCTTCTTCAACATCTAAAGATAAATTAGTAAGATCATCTTCAATTCCGATTGTGAAATTATCTTTAGCTTCTCCAGCTAAGTTATCATAAACAGCAATAATTTGAGCAGGATTAGTATCCTTAGAGGATAATCCATAACGTCCACCAATAACTAATGGGGCATCTTCTTGACTATAAAAGATTGATTGTACATCTAAATATAATGGTTCTCCCGTAGAACCGGACTCTTTTGTTCTATCTAAAACAGCAATTCTTTCCACAGTCTCTGGTAATTGAGCAAAGAAATATTCAGCACTAAAAGGACGATATAGATGAACAGTCATTAGACCTACTTTACGTCCTTGTTCATTTAAGTAATCAACTGTTTCTTCAATTGCTTCAGTAACTGAGCCCATTGCTACAATAATATCTGTTGCATCCTCTGCACCATAATAAACAAATGGAGCATAGTCACGACCAGTTTCTTTAGAAATTTCATCCATATACTCAGCCACAATATCCGGTAAACGGTCATAATATTTATTCTGGGCTTCCTTAGCCTGGAAATAAACATCATCATTTTGAGCTGAACCACGTGTCACTGGATCTTCAGGATTTAGAGCATTATCTCTAAAGTCCTGCACAGACTCTCTATCTAAGAGACGATCATATACTTCATAATCCATCATTTCAATCTTTTGAATCTCATGAGAAGTTCGGAATCCATCAAAATAATGAATAAACGGCACTCTTGCTTCAATTGCAGATAAGTGAGCAACACCACCTAAGTCCATAACTTCTTGTACCGAACCACTTGCTAACATAGCACAACCAGTCTGACGAGCAGCCATTACATCCTGATGATCACCAAAGATTGATAATGCTTGCGAAGCAATTGAACGAGCAGCAACATGAACAACTCCTGGCAGTAATTCACCAGCTATCTTATACAAGTTAGGAACTTTTAACAATAAACCCTGTGAAGCAGTGTAAGTAGTAGTCAATGCTCCACCTTGCAAAGAACCATGTACAGTAGCAGCAGCTCCTGCTTCTGACTGCATTTCAATTACATTAACCGGCATCCCAAATAAATTTTTCTTACCTTCCGAAGCCCATAAATCAACATACTCAGCCATCGGAGATGATGGCGTAATAGGATAGATTCCAGCCACTTCAGTAAATGCATAAGAAGTATACGCAGCAGCTTGGTTACCATCCATCGTTTTCATTTTTTTCGTCATTAGATTTCCTCCCATTTTTTAATAGAATACAACCTTTTACAACCCTTATAATAACTTTTTGAAGACCTTATAATAGTTCTAGTATACTAAAGGTATGACAACTAGTCAAATAATCTAATTTTCAGACAATTTAACTGATTAAGCAACATTTTTTGGAATCTTAAAGATTCCAAAAAATGATATAGACTCAGTCTCTTAAGAGACTGAGTCTATATCTCTTTATTAAATTTCATGCCGCCCTTCTAAGGCTTTAGATAAAGTAACCTCATCAGCATATTCTAAATCACCACCGACAGGAAGACCATGGGCAATTCTAGTTACTTTAATCCCCAACGGTTTCAATAATTGTGAGATATAAGCTGCAGTAGCTTCCCCCTCTACATTAGGGTCAGTAGCTAAAATAACTTCTTCTACCTCATCTTCTTGTACCCGCGGCAGTAAATCTTTGATTTCTATATCATCTGGACCAACGCCATCAATAGGAGAGATTGCACCATGTAAGACATGGTATAATCCATTATATTCGCCCGTCTTCTCCATTGCTACGATATCTTTAACACTCTCTACAACACAGACTAATTGTTCATCTCGCTTACTATCACTACAAATATGACACGGATCATTTTGCGTTAAATTATGACATTTAGAACAATAAGCTAAGTTCTCCTGCACTTTTGAAATAGAGTCAGCTAAATTATTAACTTCCGCCTTATCCATTTCTATAATATAAAAGGCTAATCTCTGTGCAGTTTTTTTACCAATCCCTGGTAATTTAGTCAGTTCTCCAATTAGCTGTGCTAAAGGTTTAGCATAATAGTCCATCAGCAAAACTCCTTACATCCCAGGAATATTCAATCCACCTGTTAGCTGTCCCATTTCTTGTTCCATCATATCTTTTGCCTCATTCATTGCTTCATTAGTAGCAGCTAAAACTAAATCTTCTAACATTTCAATATCATCTGGATCTAAAACTTCTGGGTCAATATCAATTTCTACTACTTCTTGACCTCCATTAACAACTACTGTAACTACGCCTCCACCAGCAGAAGCCTCTACTGTCTTATCCTTCAATTCTTCTTGTTTTTTCTGCATCTTACTCTGCATCTCCTGTGCCTGTTTCATCATCTTTTGCATATCCATAATTATCTTCTCCCTTCACTAAATTTATTTTTGGTCTAACTTTTTTACTTTAACAACCTGACCAGAAAATAATTCTAATGTCTCCTTAACTAAAGGATGATCTTTAATCTTTTCTTCTGCACTCTTCTCTTGCTTAACATCAGTATCAGATATTATAGACTCAATCTGCAAACTAACTCCTAAAAGCTTTTTTAATGCTTCTTCAACCACCCTTTTTTTAGCATCAATCTGCCCCTTATGAAATTCATGTTTAAAAGCCAATAATAGCTTGTTATCTTCTATTTTAAATGGTTTAGCATCTCTTAAAAAAGCAGCTAATTTCATATCTTCTTCTTTTAAGTAATCTAAAAATTCATTCCATTGACTCTTGATTTGAGCAATTTCAACCTTAGCTGGTGCTTCTAAATCACTCACTTTAGAATCTTTATGTTCTGACTGCTCTTGAGATTCATTTGCAGATTCTTCAAGGGTGGAGTTAGTTTGCTTAGTTTCTTCAGCACTTACTTTATTCTCATTCTTAGATTGAGTTATAACCTGACCATTAGCAACCTGCTCTTCTAATCTAGTTAAACGATTAAGAATAGTATCTAGCGACTTATCAGTTTTAGCCTTGACTAATTTTATAACTCCCATTTCTAAGATCAAACGCTGTTGGGTCGTCTGCTTTAAATCATAACTCATTTCATTTAAAATTTCAATCCAATGCAGTAACTGACCAATTAATAGATTATCTACTAAGGATTCCAGTCTCTCTTTTTCCTCTTTATCTACTTCAATTAACTTATTAGTATCACTACATTCCTTTAATAATAACAAATTACGCAGATGATGAATTAAATCATCAACAAATTGAGAGATATTCTTCCCTTGTCCAATGATTTCACTAACTAAATTCAAGGCTGCTTCTACATCATGGTCTATCATGACTTGAGTTAGTTTAATTAAGGCTTCGCGATCAACCATCCCTAAAACTGCACTAACATCATCTAAAGTAATATCAGAACCAGCATAAGAGATTGTCTGGTCTAAAATACTAATCGCATCTCTCATTCCTCCGCCAGCATTTCTAGCAATTGCTGACAGAGACTTTTCAGAAATCTCTACCTTCTCTTGTTCACAAATATAGGATAAACGTTTAATAAGATTACTAATAGACAAACGTCCAAAATCAAATCTCTGACATCGAGATAAGATAGTAGAGAGTAATTTATTGGGTTCAGTAGTTGCTAAAATAAAAATAACATATTCCGGTGGTTCCTCTAGAGTCTTCAATAAAGCATTAAAAGCTTCAGTAGTTAACATATGTACTTCATCAATAATATATACTTTATAATTTCCTTCGGTAGGAGAAAACTTGACTTTTTCTCGTAATTCTCTAATTTCATTGATACCTCGATTAGAGGCAGCATCTATTTCTAAGACATCAATTGAATTATTATCTCTTATCTTAGTACATGAAGAACATGTACCACAAATATCTACTGTTGGTCCTTCTTCACAATTTAATGCTTTGGCTAAAATCTTTGCAGTACTTGTCTTCCCAGTTCCGCGGGGCCCACAAAATAGATAAGCATGAGCAATGCGGTTCATTTCAATCGCATTCTTTAATGTTTTAACTACATTATCTTGACCCACAATATCAGAAAAAGTCTGGGGACGCCATTTGCGATACAATGATACATAAGACATCAGAACAGGACCTCCAATCAGATCATAATAATTAAAAAATAGTCCTTATATAGCAAATGGTCGTGCATCTACTATCACCTATTTCTCCTAAGCGTTACCTAAACAGTTAGCTCGAACCAGGTAACCCTACGGCACATGAGGACACTTGCTTACCGCTGCTTCCTTCCGGACCTGACGGGGTTCGTAAGGCCTCATTGCGTAGGACCCGATCGTCAACACCACTTATCTAGGCCAGACCTTAAAAGAAATAGGCTAAAGTAGACTTCAACCCTGCTGAGCGGATTGCAGGTTATAGGGCACCGCTACCACCCCGTTTAGCACGACCAAATTTATATAAAGGCATCACGCCTTTATTCCAAATCAAATATTAAATTAAACTGCATTTTTTATTTTAACAATAAATCATCACTAAGTCAACACTAGACAAAATTTTCTTGCTATTTTTTTAATTTTAAATGGCGGAGAGGGAGGGATTTGAACCCTCGAAGGGCGTTAACCCTTACTCGCTTTCCAGGCGAGCTCCTTAAACCGGACTCGGACACCTCTCCAAGTTAAGTTTAATTGACAGTTGACAATTTATAATATTAGTTTCAGTTTGAGTTTAAGCTTAAGTAGACCTTTTTTATTTTTACTTAGCCTTAGACTTAAACTTAGACTTAATCTTAATCCATCCTTAATTGTGCAAAGAAATTCTGCATCAGTTTCTTAGCTTCCTCAGCTAAAAGACCAGACTCTACCTCTAATCTATGATTTAAATTATCATTATCAGTTAAATTAAAACGACTACCTGCAGCACCACTCTTAGGTTCAAAAGCTCCAAAGACTAGTCTCTCTAAACGAGACTCTACTA
Organism: Halanaerobacter sp.; assembly: GCA_046482455.1. Taxonomy (GTDB): domain Bacteria; phylum Bacillota; class Halanaerobiia; order Halobacteroidales; family Halobacteroidaceae; genus Halanaerobacter. The sequence continues at coordinate 7,322 of JAWOFC010000246.1, forward strand.
AAGCTCCTGCGCACATCACACAAGGCTCAATAGTAACATACATGGTACAACCTAATAAGCGCCAGCCACCTAACTTAGCAACTGCTTGCTGTAGGGCTAAAATTTCTGCATGGGCTGTAGGATCTTGATTACTCTCCTTTAGATTATGAGCCTTAGCTATTATCTCATCATCTTTAACAATTACAGCACCAATAGGCACTTCTTCTTTAGCAAATGCCTTTTTAGCTTCATTTAAAGCTACTCTCATATAATCTTTATCATCTTTACTCACAACTATCCACCATCAACTTATAAATATTTTATTAAAAGTCTTGCTCATTTAACCCTGCCCTTAAGACTATATAATAATTACACTTAATTGTCAAGTAAAAATTCGATTTGTCTTATTTTATCTATAATCTTCTAAGTTAATAACTTTATTATTATCATTCTTTGCTGCCTCTTCTGCTTCAAGATCTTTAACAAATTTTTCTAAATCATGCTTCACTCCATTCTCTGCTTCCTCATTTTCATCCATTAATCTATCAAATTGTACCATTAATTCCTCTGCTTCTTTATCAGTTAACTCAGTAATATCAATCCATTCTACCTCAGGATTAACTAAATAGTATAGTTTCTGCTGCTTAGGCGATAAACTATTTAAAAATTCTGCGTCATACTCCTGATGTTTCATATTAATTAACCTCAGTTCTTTTTCTTCTGCTGTAGATAGTTTATCTTGAATCTTATTATCTATAAGTTTATTTAAAAAAGATTTTGCCTGCACTAAATCATCAATATCCCATTCGCCTACTATCTCATCTTTAAAAATCCCTTGTTCCTCATCTTCTAAATGCATAATAGCTTTAGTAACTAATATATCATCATCTAAATCAAAATCTTTAATATCCACAAATCTTCACCCCTTTATCTTGTCTAATATTATTATACAACTTTTCCTTCAATATATTAAGCCTTATCATATTTATTTAGCAAAAAAATAAAAATACCTACCCTTTTAATAAAATGGTAGGTTAAGCTATTAAAAACTATAGTATAGTTAAAATACAATGCATTAATTAATATGGCGTGCCCGGGAGGATTCGAACCTCCAACCCCCTGATTCGTAGTCAGATACTCTATCCAGTTGAGCTACGGGCACAAGTAAATGGCGGAGAGAGAGGGATTCGAACCCTCGCTAGGACAGTATGTCCTACTACAGGTTTAGCAAACCCGCCCCTTCAGCCAACTTGGGTATCTCTCCACATATTCAATTTATAATTTACAGTGGACAGTTGATACGGTTTTTGTGGTTTTCACGAAGGGTCTTGATAAAGACCCGCAGGTACAGTTAAAAATCAAAACCTTAAAATAAAAACCTTTCTTTTGACTTTGAATTTATCTTTTAACTGTCAACTGTTAACCATCAACTGTAAACTATTATAAATGGCGGAGGGGGTGGGATTCGAACCCACGGTACGCCGAAACGCACAGCAGATTTCAAGTCTGCCACCATCAACCGGACTCGGACACCCCTCCTCATAGGACTCACTTAAAAATTATATACATTATATTTATAAATGTCAAGAAAAAATTATTTTTTCTTCTAACTTCTATCGCTCTTCAATCTTAAAGGATAATCTAAGCAGTCCTTCAGTCAAATGCTCATTTTCTACTTGAATACCATCAGGCAGCTTTAAATCTATCGGTGAAAAATTCCAAATACCTTTAATCCCAGCTTCCACCATTTGTTGGGCAACTTCTTGAGCCGAAGTAGCAGGTACAGCAATTACACCAAGCTTAATTTTATTTTCTTTAATATAACATTTTAACTCCTCTATATCTTTAACAGTCATAGCATTAATTTCTACCCCAATTAATTTAGGATTAATATCAAAAATTGCCGACAAGCAAAATCCCTTTTGCTCAAAATCTTTAGAATTTATCAATGCTTGACCAATATTACCTACTCCTGCCAATACCATATTATTCTTATTTTGAATACCTAAGACTTCAGATAGAGAATCATAAAGAATCTCTATATTATAACCATATCCTTGCTGACCAAAATTACCAAAATAGTTTAAATCCTGACGTAATTGAGGAGCAGAAACCCCTACAATCTCTCCTAATTGTTGTGAAGAAATCTTTTCTCGCCCTTCATTTAATAATTTTTCTAAATAGCGATGATATTTTGGCAAGCGTTTAATTACAGCTGAAGGTATCATAATTAATTCATTATCTTCTGTCATCATTTTATTCCTCCCACAAAATCTATTAGTACTTTTAGCCATATTTATTACTATAATTAGAATAATTGATTTTAAAAGGCTGAAACTCTAAATCTCTTTATTATACTTTTCAAGACCACAACAATTAATTCCTGCACTAAAAAATAAAAACACCCCACAAAAAGATTGTGAGGTGTAGATAATTATCTAGCTCAATATTTGTTAATCTATTAACTACTCTTCTTTCAAAGCAGCTTGGGCTGCAGAAAGTCTAGCTATTGGTACTCGATAGGGCGAACAACTGATATAATCAAGCTTAGATTCTTGGCAGAAAGAAATGGATTGTGGATTTCCAGCCTGTTCACCACAGATACCTACTTTCAAACTTGAATTTTTCTTCTTCCCTACTCTAGTAGCAAATTGAATCAATCTACCGACTCCATCTTCATCGAGTTTTACAAATGGATTATACGGTAAAATATCTGCTTCTAGGTAATGTTTAAGGAATCTATTCTCAACATCATCACGACTAAATCCAAATGTAGTCTGCGTTAAATCATTCGTTCCAAAGGAGAAAAAGTCAACCTCATCTGCAATCTTATCAGCTACTGCACAAGTACGAGGCAGTTCAATCATTGTTCCTATTTCAAAATCAATCTTATCTTCTCTATCTATTCCTTCTTCTACCTCTTCTATCTGTTTTTGAACTACTTTAAACTCATTAACATGACTAACTAAAGGAACCATAATTTTAAATTCAACATCCACGCCTTTATCCAACACATTATAAACTGCTTTAAGAATTGACTCGACCTGCATTTTATAAATATCTTCACGTCTAATTCCTAATCTACAGCCTCTAAAGCCAAGCATTGGATTAGACTCCATATACTTTTTGACTTTATTCAACCTAGCTTCTTTCTCTGCTACTGCTTCTTCTTTACCTGCCTTATTTAATTCTTCTATCTCCATCTTTAATTGCTCAATATCAGGTAAAAATTCATGCAGAGGAGCATCAAGAAGACGAATAATTATTGGTGCACCATCTAAAGCAAGGAATAATTCCTCAAAATCTTCTTTCTGCATATTTTCTATCCGATTTAATGCTTCTTCTTTCTGTGGATCATCACTTAAGATCATATTTCTAACAAATTCAATCCGTCCTTCCATTCTAAACATATGCTCTGTTCGGCAGAGACCCACTCCCTCTGCTCCTAATTCAAGAGCTTTTTCTCCATCTTCAGCATTATCGACATTAGACATAACTCCCATTGTTTTATAATTATCAGCCCAACTTAGTAATTTATCTACTGCAGATCCTAATTCCGGTTCAATCATCTCCACTTCACCAGTTAAAACTCTTCCACTAGTTCCATCGATTGTGATATAATCATCTGTAGTAAATACTTTTCCTGCCACTATAAGTTTCTTTTCAGCTACATCCAAATCTATTTCTTCACAGCCAGAGACACAAGGTTTTGCTACCCCACGCGCTACCACAGCAGCATGGCTTGTCATACCACCACGAATAGTTAATACCCCTTCGGATTCTAAAACACCTTCAATATCATCAGGAGTAGTCTCAGGTCTAACTAAAATTACTTTTTCCCCTGCTTCAGCTCTTTGTTTAGCTTCATCAGAGTCAAAGGCTAATTTTCCAACTGCAGCTCCGGGTGAAGCAGCTAGACCTGTAGCAATTACTTCCGGATCTGATTCAGGATCCAGTTGAGGATGTAGTATGTTTTGAAGTTGCTCAGGATCAATTCTAAGCACAGCATCTTCTTGATTAATTAATTCTTCTTTTACCATATCAACTGCTATTTTAATATCCGCTCGAGCAGTTCGTTTACCAGTTCTAGTCTGCAGTAAATAAAGTTCTCCTTCTTCAATCGTAAACTCTATATCCTGCATATCTTGGTAGTGGTTCTCTAATTTCCTCGCTGTTTTTTGCAGCTCATAAAAGACTTTAGGCATATCCTGCTCTAACTCAGCAATATCATTTGGAGTCCGTCCTCCGCCTACTACATCTTCACCTTGAGCATTCAAGAGATACTCGCCATACAGCTCTTTTTCTCCATTAGAAGGGTTACGGGTAAACAACACTCCAGTACCTGATTGAGGACCTAAATTACCAAAGACCATCATTTGAATATTAACTGCAGTACCTAAATTCTGGTCTAATCCTTGCGATTCACGATAAGCAATTGCACGTTCATTATTCCAAGATCCAAATACAGCTTCCACAGCAGTAATTAACTGTTTAACTGGATTCTGGGGGAAGTCAAGATTAGTTTCTTCTTTAATTATTTGTTTATACTCTTTAACTATCTTTTTAAAACTTTCAGCACCTAGTTCAGAATCTTTCTCAACTGCTACTCTATCTTTCTCATCAGTTAAAATATCTTCAAATTTCTTTCCTTCAATCTTGTAAACTACTTCACCAAACATTCTAATCAAGCGCCGATAAGAATCATAGGCAAATGATTCACTACCTACAGTCTCTGCTAAACCTTTAACAACTTCATCATTCAAACCTAAATTTAAGATTGTATCCATCATCCCAGGCATAGAAGAGGCAGCTCCTGATCTTACTGAAAGCAGTAGTGGATTAGATGGATTACCAAATTCTTTTCCTGTCTTTTCCTCCATCTCAGCTAAATAGTCTTTAATCCCTTCTTCTAAAAAATCCGGTAATTCTTCACCACTATCATAGTAGAGGTTACAAACGTCAGAAATAATAGTTATTCCCTCTGGTACCGGTAAACCAAGATTAGTCATTTCTGCAAGACTAGCCCCTTTACCACCTAATTTTTCTTTTAAATCCTTTGACCCTTCTTCAAACGAATAGATATACTTTTTCATGATACTCCCCCTTTGTGGATTATAAAGCATTTTATATTATTTAGTCAACAATAATAAGCCTTTTATAATCATTTACACTTTATATTATAGCCTAATAAATATAAAAATGCAACATATATAATAAAAAATAATATTATTAGGTTGTTATATGTGTTTTTAAAAAATATATAGTGTATATAGTGTAGTTTATCCTCTAAATAGTACAGTATATAATCTCATTATTCAATTAATTAATAATAAAATTAATATTCATAATATTTATAAAGTTCAGACAATTATCAAAAAAATAAAAAAATATCCCGTTAAAGATATTAATTAAATGGCGGAGAGAGAGGGATTCGAACCCTCG
>JAWOFC010000273.1:0-4860 GCA_046482455.1 Halanaerobacter sp.
GGTTATTTGGTTGGTGAAATTTGGAAAGGAGAAGAAGTAAATGCTGAGACTGGATATAGTCAACATGGTTTAAAGTCTTGTTTTGATTTTCCCATGCGTTATCGTTTATTACAGGTTTTAGCTACGCAAGAAGAAACAGATCAGTCAGAAGCTTATGATGAGCCAGCGAGTAAATTGGATGATGGTTTTACAACCCATGATGAGTATCCTGATGACGCTAAGCCTAATTTAATGTTAACTAATCATGATTTAATTCGTTTTGGGGATTTAATTCAGCGTGCTCCCCATTTAGAATACGGCAAAGATAATCCTGATTATTGGAAACGACATAAAGCGGCCTTTAGCTTTTTAACTGCCTATACAGGGCCAATTACCATTTATTATGGAGATGAGATAGGTCGCGAAGTAGAAAATTTTGTTTATGATGGTGATAGAGGGTTACATGATGATAATGCTGCTCGTGATTCAGGGAAAATTGCTAATTTTACTCCTCAAGAGCAGAGTTTAAAGAATTATGTAGCCGAGTTGATGGAGCTGCGTAAGAATCATCCTGCACTCTGGAATGGAGAGCGAACTAATTTAGTAGCTGGAGAGGTAAAATATGCTGATTTAAAGGTGGATTCTGAAACAGGAGACAAGATGGTCTATGTCTTAAATACAGGTACTAAAGGGACTACTATTTCTATCTCTCAATCTAAAGTAGGAGGTACAAAGTTAGTTGATGCTATAACAGAGGAAGGAATTAGTGCTAATGATGATTATGAAATTGAAGTTGAGGGATTAACAGGCAGATTTTTCTTAGTTCAATAAACCCAACAAGCAGAGTAGATAAAAGTATGAAATTATAATCTGCTCTGCTTGATAAATAGGAGGCTTAAGATGAGACGGAAGAGGCTAATTTTCAGTTTGATTGCTATATTGTCAATTACAATATTAATTGTAGGATGCAGTAGCTCGGGTAGTAAAGATAAAACGGAGTTAGATGTAAAACAGTTGAATGTAGCAGTTAATATGCCCCAAGATTTAACGCAAAGTATTACAGATGATGTAACTTTAACTGAATTAAGGGCTACAGTTACCAATCTGTCTGACCCAGATGAACAATATGTAGAGACTAAAGAAGCGGCTGCTGAAGTTGGATTTCAATTTAATGAAGTACGGGAGGGTCATAATTATGAAGTAACAGTTAGAGCTAAAGATGAAGCTGGTTATTGGGTTTATAAAGGTAGTAAGGAAATAACTATTACGGGAGCATTAGGAATCAAGATAGAACCACAATTACTTAAAGCGCCGCAATTAGCTTTTAAGCTTGATAATTTAGGTACGGCGAGCACAGGAGAAGTTATGTTAGTGGATAGTGATTTTAGGGCTGAGATTGATTTTTCTAATAATTATGCAGAATTTAAAGAGGAGATACCGGCTAATGACTATACAGTGGTGATTAAACAAAATGGTGCAGATATTAAAAGTGGGGAATTAAGTCTATATCCTGGGCGGCCGACAGTAGCTACTATTGATATGGCTTGTGAGTCTAGGAATGTAGGTGAGATAGAGACCGAGTGGGAAGAACCGCGCGATGATTTTACAGCTCCTTATGTAAAGACTAGTTTGGAGCCAGACCGCTATGAAACTGCTCAGACTACAACGCTTGAGATTGAGGATGACCAAGATGATGATCCTCAATTATATTATACTACTGATGGAAGTCAGCCAACTCAGAGCGAAGAGGATCTATATCAAGGTGAAGAGATTAAGATTGATGAAAGTATGAAAATCAGTACTTTAGCGGTTGATGCAGCAGGTAATAAGCGAGAAGTGCAATTTCGTTATTACATTGGCCCAGAACCTGAGCGTAGTGATTTTAGAAATGAAACGATCTATTTTGTGATGACGAGTAGATTTTATGATGGAGATCCTAATAATAATACACACTGCTGGGCAGGAGAAAAGGCAGGTAATGTAGATAATGATGATCCAGCTTGGCGGGGTGATTTTGCGGGATTAATTGAGAAGTTAGATTATATTAAAGCCCTAGGTTTTAGTGCAATCTGGATTACACCGCCAGTTAAAAACTATAGTGGTTATGATTATCACGGCTATCATGCGGGAGATTTTACAGAGATAGATCCGCGTTATGAATCCCCTGGGGCTACTTATCAGGATCTGATTGATGCTGTACATTCTAAAGACATGAAAATTATTCAAGATGTGGTCTTTAATCATTCTTCCAATTTTGGTGAAGAAAACTTATATCCACTCTTTGAAAAAGATGAAAGTGGAGATTATGATCATGATATTACAGATCCAGATAGCTTTAAAGCTAATGATTTATTAAATCAAGTTGCAAATGAAGTTTATGGTGATGATTATGCTGATTTAAGTGATGATAATAAATATGGAGCTCGCATTAAAGCAATGAAAGAAGATGAGTATGATGAAGATTATATTTATCATCATGAGAAAAGTTTAGGTTGGGAAGATTATACAGTGCAAACTGGGCAAATAGCAGGAGATTGTGTAGATTTGAATACAGAAAATCCTGAAGTAGCAGAATATATAAGAGATGTTTATTATGACTATATTGATATGGGTGTAGATGGATTTAGAATTGATACAGTCAAACATATTTCCCGTCTAACATTTAATAATGAATTCATTCCTCACTTTAAAGAACGGGGGGGCGAAAACTTCTTTATGTTTGGTGAAGTAGCAGCTCGTTATCGCGGTATTTGGAACTTTGATAATCCTAACATTTCTGTTCCGTTCTACACTTGGCAGGAAGAGAAAAATTATCCTTGGGGCGATACAGAAACTAATCTGGAGTCTACTGAACAATTTTGGGAAGATAATCAAGATATAGGTAATCAACCTACTTCTAATAATCATGCTTTAGATAGTAATCAATATCATGAGCCTGATTACTCTCAGCATTCAGGAATGGATCAAATTGATTTCCCTATGCACTGGTCCTTCAAAGCGGCTGATAATGCATTCAACTTAACAGTTGGAACAGACAAATATTATAATGATGCTACTTGGAATGTGACCTATGTAGATTCTCATGACTATGCACCTGACCAAGCGCCAGAAGATCAGAGGTTTGCTGGGAGCCAATCAACTTGGGCTGAAAACCTATCCTTGATGTTTACTTTTAGAGGGATTCCAACTATTTATTATGGTAGCGAGATTGAGTTTAAAAAAGGTGCGACAATAGATGAAGGACCAAATATTGCTTTAGAAGAGTCAGGGCGAGCTTATTTTGGAGATGAGATTGAAGGAAATGTTGATGTAACTGGATTTGGTAAATATGATGGTGCTTCAGGAGAAATATCTGATACATTAAGCCATCCGCTAGCCCAGCATATTAGAAGATTGAATTTAATTCGCCGCGAAGTGCCTGCGTTACAGAAAGGTCAGTATTCTACAGAAAATATTAGCGGTAATCTTGCTTTTAAAAGACGATATACTAATCAAGATGAGGGTATTGATAGTTTTGTCTTAGTCACAGTCTCTGATGATGCGACTTTTAATAATATTCCTAATGGCACTTATGTAGATGCAGTAACTGGAAATGAAGAAGAAGTAACAGATGAGACTTTAACTGCTAGTTGTCCTAATGAGGGTAATGCTAGAATCTATGTTTTAGAGACAGATGAGAATCTTGCTCCTGGTAAAATCGGCAGTGATGGTAAATATCTAAAGTAAGACTTTAAGCGCCCTGAAGAGGGCGCTTTTATAATCTATATTTGACCAAAGTCTCGGGTTATTTTGAGTTTTATTCAATTGTTAATTAGTCATTTATGACTATAATATCTAATAAATTTTGCAGGAAATACAAAAAAGTAATCGAACTTAATAATAAGATAGCGAATTATATCTTAAATAGAGTTGTTGAAATTGCCAAAGCTAATCTGATCCAATTAATCTGTCTTACAGCTTACCACCAAGAGAGTACCTTATTGAGATTTCCAGCGGCTTATAGTCTGCAGTTGAGAACTGCGCTGGGAACTGAGATTATGTAAAAGGGGCGATACTATGAAGAAGTTAATAGCACTGTTAATGATTTTATTCTTATTTGTCTCCTGTACAGTCCATAAAGATGATGAGCAAGCTAAAGAAGAGCAAGGTAAAGAAGAGGTGAAGCAGTCTCAAAAAGAGATTAGTGATTACTATCCTTTCTTAGAAGAGACTGAATTAATTTATGCAGGACGAGGTAATGAGTTTGCTGGACGCGAGGTCTATTTCGATTTTGTGCAGGGCAAACAAGCGCAGCTAAGAGAAGATAGCGGCGGGACGACTTTGGCCCAAGCTTTAGAGATTAAAGATGGAGAGTTGAGAAGGTTATCGAGCCAAGAGGGATTTAACTACTGGCATAGATTGGAGATAAGAGATAAAGAGAGTTATGAAGTCTTGTTAAAAGAACCCTTAAAAGTTGGGACTAGCTGGGAACTAAGTGATGGCAGGCAGCGCTATATTTCAGATAAAGATGTAGAGGTTACAACACCGAGTGGAGACTATAAGGCCTTGGAAGTAACAACCGAGGGGGAAGAATATCAACAGCTTGAGTATTATGCAGAAGGAATTGGTCTAGTCTTCAGCAAGTATCAAAGTGGGGAAGTAGTAATTAAAACACTCTTAGAAGAGATTAAAGAAGATAGTCCAGTTAGGCATAGGGTTAAATTCTTTTATCCTGATTTTAAGGCTGAAGAAGAGAAGTATATCCCACGCAGAGTGGAGTTTAAAACTAATCAGAGTGCTGCCGAGGTCTTTACGAAAGAATTGCAGAAGGAACCACCGCAGGGTTTAACTCCGGTTATTAGTCAGGAGACTAAAGTAAATAGTATCGAAGTACAGCGAGAG
>JAWOFC010000274.1:0-3312 GCA_046482455.1 Halanaerobacter sp.
GATTACGCACTTAATGTGTTATAAGTAGAGAGAAGTGGGTTACACGGAGAGTTTTCTGTATTTTAGAAAACTCGAAGGAAGATAAAAAGCAGTAATGAGTAAAGAGTGAAAAGCATAAAGTCAAAACCTAAAAAGACAATTAGAACCCGTTGAAATGAAAGGTTTTGAACTCGATTTTGACTCTGCTTTTGATTTTCTACTCATCACTTTTTTCTTATTACTAGTTAATATAAAGTTTCACTTTCAAGTGAAACTTTATATAGATTTAATTGTATATAATAGGTGAAAATCGTTTAATTTATTCATAAAGCTAGAACGAAAAACTCTTGATGTTGCTATCTTAGTCTTTATATGCTATTATATTAAATATAAGAAAAGCGAAGTAATTGTTTAACAAAGGGAGAGGATCTTTAAATGACAGCAACTAATCAATATAATGCTGAGCAGATTCAGGTCTTAGAAGGCTTAGAAGCTGTTCGTAAAAGACCAGGGATGTATATTGGTTCCACTGGTACTAAAGGACTACATCATTTAGTTTGGGAAGTGATAGATAATAGTATAGATGAGTTTTTAGCAGGACATTGTGATAAGATCGAGGTTACTATTGCTGAAGGTGAAATAGTAACTGTGAGAGATTATGGACGGGGTATTCCAGTCGATAATCACTCTAAAAAAGGACTGCCTGCTGCTCAATTAGTAATGACTACTTTACATGCTGGCGGTAAATTTGACGGCAGTGGTTATAAAGTTTCTGGAGGATTGCATGGTGTTGGAGTTTCAGTAGTTAATGCTTTATCAAAGTGGTTGGAATTAGAAATTTATCGTGATGGATATTTATATAAACAGCGCTATGAACAAGGCTATCCTGTGACTGACTTAGAAAAGATGGAGCAGACTCAAGAACAGGGGACAGAGATTAAATTTAGACCTGATGATGAGATTTTCGATGAAGTGGAGTATGATTTTGAAACCTTAAAGAAACGTTTACAAGAATCGGCCTTTTTAAATAAGAATCTGGCTATAGATTTAAAAGATGAGCGTAAGGATAAGGAAGTCACCTTCTGTTATAGTGGTGGTCTTAAAGAGTTTATAGAGCATCTAAATAAGAATCAAACTCCACTGCTAGATAAGATTGTATATACTGAAAAAGAAGTTGATGATACCTATGTAGAGATTGCCTTTCAGTATAATAAAAGTTATAATCAGCGTATTTATAGTTTTGCTAATAATATCAATACTCATGATGGAGGTTACCATTTAACAGGTTTTAAGACTGCTTTGACTAAAGCCTTTAATAATCATGCTAAAGAGAATAACTTACTTAAGAAAAAAGATCCTAAACTTAAGGGGCGTGATTTAAGAGAGGGTTTAACAGCTATAGTAAGTGTTAAATTAACTGACCCTCAATTTGAAGGGCAGACTAAGACTAAGCTGGGAAATAGTGAAATTAGAACTGTTGTTGAAAGAACGGTTTATGAATACTTACGCTATTATTTAGATACTAATCCTAAATTAGCTAAGCTAGTAATTAATAAAGCTTTAGAGGCAGTAAAAGCACGTAATGCCTCTAAAAAAGCGCGTAAATTGGCCCGTAGAAAAGGAGCTTTAACCAATAGCTCTCTACCAGGTAAATTATCTGACTGCAGCAGTCGCAAACCCGAAAAATCGGAGTTATATCTAGTTGAGGGTGATTCAGCTGGAGGTTCAGCTAAACAAGCTAGAGATAGAGAATTTCAAGCTGTACTGCCTTTAAAGGGTAAAATTATGAATGTCGAGCGCGCTCGGCTGAATAAAATCTTGCAGAATACAGAAATAAAATCGATTGTGACTGCTTTAGGAGCGGGAATTGGAGAAGAGTTTGACTTGGAAAATTTACGCTATCATAAGATCATAATTATGACAGATGCTGATGTTGATGGTGCTCATATCTGCACTCTGATCTTAACTTTATTTTATCGTTATATGCCCCAATTGATTGAGAATAATCATATTTATATTGCTCAGCCGCCATTATATCAAGCTTCTTATGGTAGTAGCAAAGAGTATGTCTATACTACTGATAAATTAGAAGAATATCTGAGTGATAAGAATAGAGATAGAGTCAGTCTGCAGCGCTATAAGGGGCTTGGAGAGATGAATCCCCTACAGTTGTGGGAAACAACCATGAATCCTGAGAATAGAAAGTTACAGAAAGTAGAAGTTGAAGATGAGATAGAGGCTGATGAAATTTTTAATCAATTAATGGGTTCCAAAGCAAGTCTGCGCCGCGAATTTATTATGAACCACGCTGATTTAGCTGACAATATTGATATATAGAAGAATAGACCAGGTTAACCTGGTCTATTCTTTCTGCTTTACTCATGATTTAATCTTTTTAGGAGTGATCTCTTTACCTAATTCAACTAGTTCTCTGGCTACCATCCTCTGATATTCAGGAGTTATCCATCCAAATAATGCAGGCATACTATGCCCTTCAGGATATCCTTTTGGGGTGGCTGAAGGTTCTTGAAAAGAACCCAGCTCTCGTTCAATATTTTCATTTGTTTGGGCTAAGTGATTAGTTGGATTATAAAGACTATCATTGAATGTTTTATCGTCGTCCATGATTTAACCCCTCCTCCACTGTATAGTATGGTTTAAAAAGATAAATTTTATTATTTTTTCGTTGCAAGAAATTACTGTAAATTAGAGTACTTTCAGCTAAAAGAAAGATATTGGAAAATAGAATATTTGGTTTTTGACTTTATGAGTTTGAATTTAATTGTCCATTCTCAATTATGATGGAGGTGGCAGTAAATTTACATTTGTGTTCAGTACTATGAATTAAGTAATTAATTTAGCTGAGAGAAATAAATTAATAAAAAGAGGTGATAATTATGTCAGAATATAAGGGTAAATTGAATCGACAGTTTCCGGCTAAAATCAGTACTACAGCTTTTACTTCAATCTATATCTTACATTTAGTTAATAAATTTGGTAAGATGTATGGTCAGAAGATATTGGATACAATTGAAGAACAGATGGGTACAAGATGGAAGCCTTCACGGGGCATGGTTTATCCTTTACTGCGGGAGATGGAAGAAGAGGGTTATTTGAAAGCATGGTGGGATGAACCGGATAAAAGATCAATCAGATACTATAAGATAACTGAAGAAGGAGCTGAACATTTGGAAAAGATGAAGATTAAATATAAAAGTTCTTTTAGAGATGCAAGAAAAATAGTTGAAATTACGATTGATGAAATATATGAAGGGGATATCTAATTAGAGGTGAAATGAATGAATTTATTAGGAAATATAATTTGGTTTATTT
>JAWOFC010000314.1:0-5036 GCA_046482455.1 Halanaerobacter sp.
GAACACCAGCAGACCCGCCCGGGCTGAGCTGCCACAGTGAACTGGAGGCGGTAGGCGGGAGGCGACAGGCCGTGGGCGCTCCCCCTATTACCACAGATGGTTATCCTAAGAAAAGTAATTAAGCCGAAATTGATTGCTATCTTTATTGCAGTAGTAGGTTCAGCTATTGTTGGTGTTGGTTATATGTTTAATTTCGTAGATGTAGCTTTTAATATAGCGATGTAGAAAGAACAATTGATAATGTATAATGGAGAATGGATGATTAAAGATTAAATTCAAAAGCCAAAATAATAAAATAATTTAAAAACATTATTTAAAGATGTAGATAAATATATTGTTAAGATATTAAGTTTAAATTTAGCTAACGGTATCCAGTGAAGAAAAGGAAGGTGATATTTATTTTTAATCAAGGGAAAGTATTATTAGCGACTGATTTTTCTAAGCGGGCGGAAAAGTTAACTGATACTTTAGTCGAATTAAAAAATGTAGGGATGGCAGAGGTAGTTATTTTACAGGTACTCGATGTTGATTTTAATATCCCTCAAGCAGTAGATTATAGTAAAAAGGCTGATAAAAAATTACTAGAAAGAAGCCGCGAGAAAGCAGAAGAAATGGGATTAGAAGCTACAGTAGAAGTTAAAGTTGGAGAAACTGAGCAGCAGATTGTTAAGACAGCTGAAGAAGAAGACTGTGATTTAATACTGCTGGGTTCCCATGGTGGAGGGACAATTAAAAATATCCTGTTAGGTAGCACTACTCACAATGTAATTAGAAAAACTAAGATACCAGTATTAATAGAGAAATATGAAGAGATTCAAGATGGAGATTTAACAGCTGTTTCTAATAAAAAGTTTGATGATATTTTATTACCAATTGATTTTTCTGATTCTACAAATCAAATATTAGATATAGTTGAGAAAATGAATGTTCCTTCAGAAAAGATCACCCTGATTTCTATAATTGAGCGGAGTGATAGTTTAGAAGAATTGAAAGAGAAAAAAGAGAAAGTAAAATCTAAATTAGAACAACTCCAAGCTAAGTTAATAGCTCAGGATATAGATAGTAAATATGAGATTGAAGTTAGACATGGTGACCCTGCTAAGAATATTGTTGAAATAGCTGAAGAGAAGGAAAACAATTTAATTATTATGCCTACTCGTGGTCAAGGTTCAATCAAAGAATTATTAATAGGTAGTACAGCAGAGCAGGTAGCTAAAAAGTCACCAATTCCAGTTTTATTAGTACCAGATGATAGGAAGTAGTTTTTAATAAAGTAAATTTATAATAATTTTCATAATTAAAGTGTTAGTAGCTGTGCTAGTATTAGTTGTTGTAATGTTTTTGACTTTATGATTTTGAATTTAATTATCAATTCTACATTCTCAATTGTCAATTAATTTGGGGGTGTGAAGAAATTTAGTTATCTGTAAAGTATTGAAATGATAGCTTTGAATTTAGCTGAGAGAACTAATATATTGTTGGGAGGTGAAAAGATGAAGTTGACTGTATATGGACCAGGTTGTCATAATTGTGTTAGTTTAGCTGACCATGCTAAAGAAGCTGTTGAAGAATTAGGTCTTGATGCTGAAGTAGAAAAAGTTGAAGACCCAGCAGAAATAGCTAAAGCTGGTATTATGAGTACACCGGGATTAGCTATTGATGGAGATGTGAAAGTTAAAGGTCGAGTACCAAGCACTGATGAGATCAAAAAATTACTTAAATAGTTTTAACTATTAAAAGTCTCCTGCTAATTATTAGTAGGAGACTTTCTGTTTTTTCTTCATCTTTAAATTTAAGTTTAAGAATTGTTAAAATTACTTTAACTTTTTCAAATTTTGTTGCAAGAAGTTGCAATAGAAGATACTATAAGATAGAATGAACAAAATATAGTAAAGGAGTGAAAGAAATGAGATTAGCTGTTATTTCAGATGTGCATAGTAATATCTATGCTGTAGAGAATATACTAGAAGATATTGAGACTAGAAATGTAGATAAAATTGTCTGTGCAGGAGATTTAGTTGGTTATGCGCCATTTCCGAACGAAGTGATAGAAAAAATTAAAGAAGAAGAGATTGCAACTGTGCAAGGTAATTATGATGATGCGATTGGGAATAATAAAATTGCCTGCGGCTGTGATTATAAGACAGAAAAATCTAAGGAGATTGGAATATCATCGATTAATTTTACTGGTAAAGAGACTACTGCTGAGAATAAAGATTTTTTAGTTAATCTGCCGGAAAAATTAGAGTTAGAAGTAGAGGATAAAAGTCTTTTGTTAGTACATGGTAGTCCGAGAAAGAATAATGAATATCTATATGCAGATAGTGAGCAAGTAAAAGAAGTGGTAGCAGAATTAGAAGAGGATATTTTAGTCTGTGGGCATACTCATTTACCTTATCATCATAAGATTGATGACAAAGATGTGATTAATGCAGGTAGTATTGGCAGACCAAAACACGGTAATCCTAATTCAGTCTATGCAATAATTGAAGTAGTAGATAGTAATGTGACTACTGAGTTTGTTGAAGTTGCCTATCCTGTAGAAAAAATAACTGCTGCTATTAAAGAGAGTGAATTAGCAGATATATCAACGGAAATATTTGAGACGGGGCGCGGTTAAAAAGTAAATAGTTTAGAAAAAGCCTATATGAAATCATATAGGCTTTTTTAAGTTTATGCTATTCTTTTTTAACTATGTTCTTTAATAAAGTTTTTCACTCGTTCTTCTACTTCGTCACGAATTTCTCTGAACTTAGCAAGTTTTTCTTCCTCGGAGCCTTCAAATGCTTTAGGATCTTCAAGATCCCAAAATAATCTAGTAC
Source organism: Halanaerobacter sp. (assembly GCA_046482455.1). Classification (GTDB taxonomy): domain Bacteria; phylum Bacillota; class Halanaerobiia; order Halobacteroidales; family Halobacteroidaceae; genus Halanaerobacter. The sequence continues at coordinate 2,823 of JAWOFC010000314.1, forward strand.
TTACATCAGGAAAAGTAGGGCAATTTTCTTCAGCATTGCGGCAAACAGTTACTAAAAATCCAAAATGTTTCCTTCCTAAAAAACGAGAAATTTCTTTTGACTCTTGGTCACTAATATCAAGTCCAGCTTCCTGCATTACTTGCTTTGTCATTGGATGAATTCCTTCTGCATTTAATCCACCACTGTATGCTTCAAAATTATCTGAATCATACTCTCTTAGAAATGCTTCAGCCATTTGACTGCGGGCTGAATTGCCAGTACAGATAAATAAGACTTTAGCTTTTCTCATTCTAATCATTCCTCTCTATGATTTGAAGTTAAGTATGTGAAAGTATAAGTGCTCTAACATATAAATTCGGGATTAAACGGGAAAAACCTGTGGGAATATGTTAAAGTTGTGTAAATTTTTTATTGTATTATTTCTACTGGGGGCCATTATTGAAACAATTGAGAAAAATCAAAAATATTAGTAAAAACCTTGATAGAATGCAATTAATTTAGTATAATACATTATAAATGTAAGTGATTTTTTTCACAAACTTTCAAAAGTGGGGGGAGATTAAATGAATCTTAAGTTAAGAAAAAGAGTGATTGTCATGGTAATGATGGTTTGTGCTTTCGCTATTTTGGGGGCCGTATCAGTTCAAGCCGCAGATGACTATACTCCTATTTCAGAGAGAGGTTATGCTCACACTGATTCGCTTATGAGTTGCAAAGAGTTAAATAAGATTAAAGACCAAGATAATGTAAAAATAGTTGATAATGGACATAAGGCAAAATTTATGGCAGGTCATATTCCAGGTGCTGTAAATATTGAAAAAGGTGAAATGAAAGCAGATGCGGGAATGAGAATAAGTAAAGAAGAATTTGAGGATTTGCTATCAGAGTATGGAATTTCTAATGAAGATACGATTGTAGTTTATGATAGACATGGGAATAAATATGCTTCCTGGTTTTGGTGGTTGGCTAAATTATATGGTCATGAAGATGTAAAGTTACTGGATGGAGGCTTGACTCGCTGGGATGATTTAGATTTTGATAAGAAGCGCTGGGGCTCAAAAGCGGATAAGACTCCTACTGATTATACTGCTGAAGAGATTGATAAATCGTGGTTAGCTACTTTAGATGAAGTAAGGAATAATTTAGAAAATGAAGATGTAGTTATTATGGATACGAGAGCTCAAGAAGAATATAAAGGTGAGAAGTTATTGTCGGGTGCAGGAAGAAAAGGGAGAATACCTAATTCTGTTTGGTTAGAATGGCATGAAGATTTAAATGAAGATAATACTTTTCAGACCGCTGCAGAAATAAAGGATATGTACGAGAAAGAGGGTATAACTGCAGATGAGAGAGTAATTACCTATTGTCAGTCTGCTGTTCGTTCTTCTCATGCATTATTCACAATGACTGAACTGCTTGGTTATGAGAATGTAAAAAATTATGATGGTTCTTGGATAGAATGGAGTAATAATGAAGATTTACCTATAGAGTAAGTAATTTTTCATATTAGGAATGTCAGTTTAAAAAAGTAAAACTCAGGGTCTAACTTCTAGAAGTTAGACCCTGAGTTTTATTTAATTAATCATATTTTTTAATACTGAGAGATCCACTACACACCCCAGATGAGTGAAATAACTGTTGGAACTACAACTGTTAAAATTAACTGTAGAGGAGCACCAACAATGAAGAAGTCATAGAATTTATAACCTCCGGGGCTATAAACCATCAGATTTGTCTGATAACCAATTGGCGTTAAAAAGCCAGAACTAGCTGCAAAGGTAACTACTAAGCCAAAGGCAAAGGGGTTTAACCCTAATTGACTAGCAGCATTTAAAGCGATGGGCATCATTAGGATTACGCTAACGGCATTCCCCATCAAACTAGCAAACACAGCAGTAATTAGATAGAACAAAATTAAGATTAAGAGCGGTGATAAGAAGGGTTCTAAGCTTAAAATCTGTTCAGCAATAAACTCTGCTGTCCCTGTATTCTCCATAGCTATGCCTAAAGGTATAAGACCTGAGAGTAAGAAGATAACATCCCAGTTGATTGCTTCATAGATCTCATTTGCCTTCAGACAGTCTGAAACTACCATTGCTATTACTCCTGCTAATGCAGCAATTACAATCGGTACAACATTGAAAGTAGCCAATAGAATAACTGTGGCTAAAATACCGAGTGAAGGAATGATTTTATCAGACCGGTAATCAGAAG
>JAWOFC010000148.1:0-8657 GCA_046482455.1 Halanaerobacter sp.
TTATAAGAGTAAAAGCTTTATCTTCTATTTTATTAACTCTACCAAGCTGTCTTTTTATTTTATTAATCTTTTGGGAAACTAATTGCTTTTCAGTTAACCTATCAATCTCTTTAATAGCATTATTTAATTTCGGTTTATGCTCTTCATAATTATCTTGCCAACGCAAATCTCCAGTAAAAACCGCCATGAAAACTGCCATTTCTGAACTTTTACTATAAAATAATAACTCTCCTGCTGCTTTTTCTAAAGCTAACTCAGTCTCTTCAAAATTTCTAATTATAGTATAAGAATGAATAACATTCCAAGCAAGGATACCAATCAAGAATATAGTTGTTATTACAGAAACAATAAACCAAGGGTTAGAATCATCATAAATCTTTTCCTGTATACTATTATTCTCACCCATACTCAACTTCACAACAACTCCTTTTAAATATTACATCACCTAATCATTAATCCATTTTTCTACCAGCTTTTCATTCCTCTCTATCCATTTTCTAGCTCCTTCTTCTATTGTATTATCTTTTTGCTGCATTAACATCATCGCTTCTTCCATCTCCTTAGGTTTCCAATGAAAATTATTTAAAAGATTATAAACTTCAGGCATATCATCTTTTAACCCTTTTCTAGCAACAGTACTAATATGTTCTTGCTTTCCATAAACATTCTTAGGGTCTTTAAGATACTTCAAATCCCATTTTGCAAACTTCCAGTGAGGAGTCCAACCTGTAATAACAATCCATCTCTTTTCTTCAATTGCTTTCTTTAAAGCTGTAGTCATTGTTGAATCACTGCCTGAAATCAACTTGAACTCATTTTCAAGTTGATATTCTTTAAGCATCTCTCTAGTCTTAGCCATAATTCCAGCATCAGGTTCAATCCCAATAATCTTTCTATCAAATTTTTTAGAATTCTCTTTCAGTTCTTTTATAGACTCTACAGGAACATAATCAGGTACAACTAACCCAATCCGCGTCCCTTCTAAATTCGGACCTAAAATCTCTACTTCATCTTTATATTTCTCTTTTGCATCTTTTTGCAGCGAAGGCAGCCAAGCTGCTACTGTTACATCTTGGTCTCCTACTGCAATAGATTCCCACAAAGCAGTTAAAGTAACTGGGAGAAGCTCAGCCCTATAACCCAATTTTTCTTCAATCACAGCTTTGATTACATTGGAACTGGCAATTTCAGAATCCCATTTCACATACACAATCTTAACAGGTTCTTCTTGTATCTTATCTTCTTCTTGAATAGTTCTATCAGCCGAACAGCCTGTTATAGTGATGAGCAACAATATAATAAACAGAGTATAACTCCATAAATACTCATTTTTAGCAAAATTACGCTTAAGGGTCATTTGTGGACTATCCTTTCTCTAAATATAATAATCCTTTGTATTTTAATCATCTTTACTCTAATAGTATTTATTCTTTATCAAGTTCTTTTTTCCTTATTATATTTCTTATTTTATCTAAAATCTCCCCACCATATTTTCTAAATCTTGAGCCATCTCGGATAGTTCCTTTGCAGAAGCACTAATTTCAGCTGCTACCATGCAAATCCTTGGTTCTTTTATCCTGCCCTTGCAGCTTCTATAAATAATTCCAGAGCTTTTAGCCCTGGAATTTAATAAAAAACATTCTTTTAATTAAACTCTATTTGCGGCTCAATACCAAACTCTGCTTGAAATTTTCTCTTAAACTCTTCATACTTCCTTCTAGCTGCTGTCTCTTGACCCTTCTTTTTATAAAGGTTAATTAATCTCTTATAAGCCCTTTCAGATAAAAAAGCCTCATCAACTATACGATGTAATAACTTCTCTTCTGCTTCATAATTACCCTGTTTCTGGTAATAATCAGCCACTTTAAAAAGTGTATTCTTAAATTCCTTCTCCAACTCTGCCTGAGGCTCATGCAGCCAGTTATAACTCTCTTCAATTAAAAATTCTCCTTGGTATAATTCTAAGATTCTATCTATTTTCTCAATATTTTCTTCAACCTCTAACCTAATTTCTTCTACTAAACCTTTAAACTGCAGCATATCCCACGTAATCTCTTCTAGATTAATTCCATAAAAGCCCCGTTTACTCTTAATAATATCCTCTATACCAATTCTTTTAAATATTTTTCTCAAACTATAAACGGTAGTATATAGAATATCTACTGCTTTCTCGGGAGGCTTTTTATTCCACAGAGCTGTAATAATCTTATCGCGGGCTACAAAATCTCCTCTATGATACAATAGATATAAGAATAGTTCTTTAGTCTTAGTAGTCGGCCACTCTATTTCTAAACTTCTTCCATTATGTAACAGTTCAAACTGCCCTAAAGAAGAAACTCTTAATCCAGTCTCCCTATTTATAGAAGACCCTTCTTTATTCTCAGATAATAAACGCTCTATACTCTTTTGAAACCTCTCTTCAGTAATTGGTTTTAATAAATAATCAAGAGCATTCAACTCAAATGCTTCGACTGCATAACTATCATAAGCAGTCACAAAAATAACATCAATGCTTTCATCGATATCAAAAAGTTTTCGTGCCAACTCTAAACCATTATAACCCGGCATCTCAATATCTAAAAACAGAACATCAGCCTCTATTTGCTCTTCTTTAATATCATTTAAACACCTACTAGCTTTATTATAGCCTTCTACTAAATTTAAATCCTCGACTGCTAAGACTAATTCTCTTAATCTTTCTAAGGCATGAAATTCATCATCTACTACTATAGTATCTAACATATTTATTAGACTCCCTTCTCAATTCTCCCCACTACCTTTATTATAGCCTAAATTAGCAATCATCTCAAAAAATACAATCTACAGGGCCAAAGACCCTGCAGTTGCCGAGCAGTATAATATTTTACCTACATTAAACCTCTTGCATATGCAATCTATATACAGTGCTTTTTATCTCTTTATTTTTTGACTTTATACTCATTACTTCTTACTCATTACTCATCACTTTTTTCTGATCACTGCTTTTTTCACTCATTACTGCTTACTGTTTTTCCTTCTTTAAGCTCATAGCTCACAGCACACAGCTGATAGCTCATTACCTATTTTCATAATAAACACAGCTCTTTTGCTCCTTCTTAGCCTTATACATAGCATGGTCTGCCTTTTGAATCAAATCCTCTAACTGCTCGCCATCATCAGGATAAATACTAACTCCGATACTCACACTGATAAATAATTTACTCTTGTCAACTATTAACGGCTGATTAAAGGAATTTATAGCTCTTGTTACTACACTATTAATATCTTCTCTAGAATCAATATCACTAATTGCTACAGTAAATTCATCACCGCCTAGCCGTGAAATTATATCATTCTCACGTACATTATCTTTAAGTCGCAGAGCAACCTTTTCTAAGACTAAATCTCCTGTATCATGGCCAAAGTTATCATTAATCTCTTTAAAGTTATCAATATCTAAAAATAAAATAGCCAACTTATCATTATTACGATTAACTACTCTCAACATATTCTCTACTTTTTCAGTAAAGAATTCACGATTAGCTAAACCGGTTAACTTATCATAATAAGCCATATGTTCAAACTTATTCAATAAATAGACTACAATCACAATAAAGGTTATAAAGACTGCCACCATGATTAAACCATTGATTAAAAAAAGATTACGCTGTTTTTTAATCTCATCTAACATAACCTCTTTATTATACTTGATCCTAACTACAAAAGAGTTCCACCAACTATCTTCACTCTCTTTATTTGTCACTAAAACAGGCAGATACTTATCAGAATATATCTCATTTTGGGAATCCTTTATCTGTACCTGTTGAGATAAGTAAGTTCTCTTTACCATCTCACTTTCACCCTCAGAAATATCAGAATTCATATATGGTTTCTGGTCGTTAATTCTAGCTGCTTTCTCACTTTTGGGACTAAATTTATAGAATAGTACCTCTTCTACTACATCATACTTCTCTGTCATATCCTCTGCATCAGTAAAGATATCCAACTCCTTCAGGGCAGTGTACTTACGCTGGGCATTAATTCCTAATTCCAATAAGTATTGATGGTCATGGGTGGGAATATAACTATATTTCTTCATCTTTCCTGTCTGAGTCGATATATTAAGACGATCTACAGTAAAAGAATCCCCTGCTAAACGGCTCTTTAATAACTTAGAAAAACTAGGATATTTAGAGAAATCAAGCCCTTTATCAGGAGCAAAGGTTGTCCTAACTACCTGTAAATCACTATTAACGATATAAATATTATACTCGCCAAACCTCTCTTTTAATTTCTCCAAATCCCAGCTTGAGATATCTGGATTCTGACGGTATTTCTCCTTTAGGATTAGAGAATATTTCTTCATCTCTTCATTTAGTTCTTCTTCTGCAATCTTATAAGCATTATTAATATAGCTAATCTCTTCTACAATACTATTCTCCACTACCTTACTTTGATTATAATACTTATCTTTAATTATCTCTTTTGTATTCTCATAATTCATAAATGAGATAAAGATAATTGTCAAAAAAAGTGTGATAATGATAGGATATTTTAGTTTATTAAATATATTCTTCATTCTTTAGCCCCCTCAATCCCTAACTGGTATTTTAAATTCTACCGTAGTACCTTCACCTGGACTACTATCAATTATTAATTCCTGATTATAAAGTTTTCTTAATCTCTGATTGACATTCTTTAAACCTAGACTCTGCTGTTCTTGATTATCTAAGCTAAAGATATTAGCCATCTTCTCTTCTGGGATTCCTACCCCATTATCAATCACTCTAATTCTAAAATAGGCCCTCTCCTCTTTAATTTCAACCCTAATCTTACCGCCGTCCTCTTTCTGTAAGATGCCGTGTTTAGCTGCATTTTCGACTAAGGTCTGGAGGGCTAAAGGAGGCAGAGAAAAGTATAGACCATCCTCTATCTCATACTCTATACTTATTCTATCTCTAAAACGAGCTTGTTGAATAGTAATATAAAATTCAACTAACTCTAACTCTTTTTTAAGCGGTACGGTCTGACTTAAGCTTTCAAAATCAAAGCTATAGCGCAAGTACTTGGCTAAATCCATAATCAAGTCATTTGCCTGTTGGGGATTCTTAGTACATAAAAAAGCAATTGTATCTAAAGTATTATATAAAAAATGAGGCTTTATCTGCGCCCGTAGGAAATCCTGTTCATGTTTAAAACTCTCTTCCACTCGCTCCTTAAGGGTGATTAAGGTCTTAACTCTAGCCTTTAGTTCACTAACTACAAAGGGCTTTCTAATAAATTCATTGATTCCTACCTCAAAGCCGCCAATTAGGTTCTCAGGTCTACTGCGGGCTGCCATAACCAAGATAGGTAGTTCAAAGACTGTAAAACGGTCTCTAATTGTGCGGCAGAATTGAATATCAGATTTGTTGAAGGCAAATAGATCGAGAACTATTAACTTATGCTTATTAGTCAATCTCTGCAGCACTTTATCTCTATCAGACCAAATTTCTACAGCATAATTCTCATTCTTTAATACCTGCTCTAGAGAATCTAAATCATTGGACTGATTGCCAATTATCATAATTGATTCCTCTTGCTCTACAAAGCTATCATCCTCTCTCTTCTCTCTTACTCTATCATCCACTTCTTTACTATCTTCATCCTCATAAAAATCACTATATCTGCCTCCCGGGAGAGTAATTTTAAGAGATAACATCTTATTAGCAATCTTTTCAACTTCCAAGCTACCCCCTTGTAGTCTAATTAACTCTCTTGTCACAATCTGTTGTAAGTTGATCTTATCTACATTAATATCTTCTCTTAATTCTGAGATGCTATCCTGATATCTAAAAGTAATATTATCAGCTTCAACCTGTAACTTTATCTCAACTCCTTCTTTTCTTGACTGGGCCAAAAAAGATACTCGCCCTCCTTTAATCGTATTAGATAAATTATCTAATAGATTATAGAGTATTTGAATCACCCGACTCTTATCAGCTTTAATTAAATAGCTCTTAGCCGTAACTTGATTATTAAACTTAATATTTTTATTATCTACTAGAGGTTCCATAAAATTTATTATATAGTCTATCATATCATCTACCTCTATTTCCTGCTCTTTAAGCTCAATTCTTTCTTCCCTAATCTTAGCATAATCAATAAAGCTATTTAAGATTGCATTCAATCCTTCTCCTGTATTAATAATTGCTGAGAGATCTTTCCTAATATCTTTTGATAAAGAGGAGGCTCCACTATGAATAATCGATTCTGCAGCAGAAATAGTATTATTCACTAAGATCTTTAATTCTTGAGAAGTATTAGAAACGAACTCATCTCTAAACTTATTCATCTTAGCTAAAGTCTTATTCTTCTCCTCTAGTTCTTGGGACATCGCTTCTATAATAGAAAAACTCCTCATAAAACGGCGCGAAAGCATTAAAGATTGGAAGAATAAGAAGATAAAGAGACCTAGATGGAAGTAATAACCTGTATTAATAATCCGATTAGAATAGAGTACATCATTGACTAGAAATAAGAATAGAAATAAGAAACCTAATAAGAATAAAAGAGAACCATTTCTTCTCTTTATTACAGCTAAGATAATAGTATATAAGCAATAAGCAGCAAATAATACTGTAATAATCTCATAAGGTAGAGTATAAGAAGCGATTTCTGTAGGCACTATTAAGACAAAGGCATAAAAAGAGACTCCTAAAATCTGACTAGCAGTTAATACCTTATTTGCAAACTCTTTGGGGTAGAGACTAGCAATAAATAAACAAAAGACTGGCACTGCTAAATAATAACTTAAGAGCATTCTATAGATGATACTATAAGGTAGATTAAAATAATCCACTAGATATGCCTCACCCACTACTGCCATTCTAAAGTTAATAATTAAACAAAACAGGCTAAAATAGAGTGGTGAAGTATCATCAGGACGAAAGATAAATAGTCCAAAGTGATAAAAGGTCATAATCAATAAGCTGCCAAACAAGAGCATATCAGAGGCTATACCATTCTCTTTTTTATCCCTTATCCTCTCTTCTGGCCCTAAGAGAAGATTTCCAGTTAGGCCGCTGGTATGATAATAATAGTTAGATGCTTGAATAATAATCTCTACTTTAGGCTCCTCGGCCTTAAAGTCAACTAATTTTGGTCCCCAACCAGGCTGCATCTCTCTTTTAGTCCGCCCTAATTCTCCTTCGCTAGCAGCTAGTTCACCATTAATCCAAACTTTGAGGGCTGTACCTGCAGTACGTGGTAGTCGCAAGGCAAGATCTTCTTTCATATCAGAGGGCAACTTGATTTGAGCTCGATATGTGAAGTATCCTCTCCCCTCTATCTCCTGCTCATTAACCTGATAGTCATCAATCTCTCCTGGTACTTCAAAGAAGAAGTCTTTCTTCGGCAGCGGAGGTGCAACAAAATCCTGCGGTGTCAATAACTGCTGCCAATAAAACTCCCATTCCCCCTTTAAGTTAACAGTCTCCTTTTGCTGCCAATCCCAAGTTCTTAGGTCTAAGATACCTTCTGTAATAGTAATCATTTCTTCATCTTCGACTTTATAGTTCATAAAGATTATAAATCCTACAGCAGTTAATAAGAGAATAACAAATATCGTATTAATTAATAAGTTTTTATCACGGCGCTGATCTTTTAGAAATAGGTTCATTTTTATCACTACCTTAATTGTTTGACTAATTTATCAAAATAGTCTCTTTTATTATTAATATTACACTAAAATTGATAAATCTCCTTGACAAGCAGGTAATTAACTCAAAAAATAAAAAAGCACCAGCTGCAATAGCCACTGCTTAAAGATCTAATCTAATTTATTGATCAAATGACAGGCTGTTAAATGATTCTCTTGCTTTGCTTCAAAACTTGCTTCTTCTTGACAGTATAATTATATAATAATTACCATATCATTCATCATAAATATACTTATATCTTTGATGAATCCTAGTTACTTTCTCGACATACCCACGTGTTTCAGTAAAAGGAATATTAGTTAAATTCTCATGCTTACCATCCCATTTTTCATCCTCTAACCATTGAACTACATTTCCCTGTCCACCATTATAAGCAGCCAAGACAACTGGTAAACGATCATTAAACTCTTCTTTTAATCGTGCTAAATACCAACTACTGTATTTAATATTAACCTCTGGTTCATAAAGATCATCTACTTCAAAGTCTTCATCACCCAATCTTTTAGCAATCCACTGCCCTGTCTGCGGCATAATCTGCATTAAGCCCCTAGCACCTCGATTTGAGACAGCCTGAGCATTAAACTTACTCTCAACATACATCACTGAAAATAATAAATAAGGGTCTAAGCCATTTTCTACTGCTGCCTCAAAAACAAAGGACTTATAATAAATAGGATAGACTATCTTCAAAAGATCCTTATGTGAGTTAATTAAAGCAGCAATTACTACAATAACTAGTATAATAAGTACTATCTTCCGCCAATCCAGACTAATAATCACATCTTCACACTCCCAAACAAATTGACAATTTAAAATTGACAATTCACAATTGAATTCAAAATCATAAAATTAAGAGATTAAACACCTTATTACTCCAAGTATAAGAAGACTAATTAAAGCTTAGACTGATACTTAAACTTAGAATTAACTAATCTCTTCTACTATCTCTGTTACCTGTTCTTCTAATTCTTCTTTATT
>JAWOFC010000266.1:0-9268 GCA_046482455.1 Halanaerobacter sp.
CTCGCTTTTCCTGGTGTCTTTAGAGGGGCACTTAAGGTTAGAGCAAAGAAGATAACAGATAAGATGAAGTCGACTGCTGCTTTTGCTATAGCAGATTTAATTCCTGATGAAGAGTTGGCTGCAGATTATATTATACCTGATTCATTTAATGAAAAGGTAGTTAATAAGGTAGCACTAGCTGTGGCAAAAGAGGCTGTAGAGTCAGACTTAGCGAAGATGGAGATATCAGTTTCAGAACTAGAAGAAGAGTTTAAATAAAGCTGTCGACTGTCAGTCCTCAGCTGTCAGCAAAAAATAGAGCTATTAGCAAGCATAGTAAGTAAAGTAAAGAGAGATGGGTTACACGAAGAGTCTTTGGTGTTTAAAAATCGGAGGAGATTACTCAGTCTTGGACAGAAGAAAGAGCTATTAACAAAAAAATAAAGAATAGCAAGGAGAAGCTTGTCCTTGCTATTCTTATCACCGTTACTGAAATTAAACTTGAAAGCTGATGCTTTCAGCTAAATGGACGCTAGCCCTTATTAATAAATTTAATATGCTCTGTCAACTTTGCCTGCTTTAAGGCAGGAAGTACAAACATTAATTCTTTTTTTAGAGCCATCAACAACAGCCTTAACTTTCTGTAAGTTAGGCTTTTGTTTTCTTTTAGACCGATTAGTTACATTACGTCCAACTCCGCCTTTCTTTTTAGCTTTACCGCGGCGCTGAACTGAATTAACTCTATTAGATCCTTTACCACAGATTTCACATTGTTTTCCCATTTGCCTCCACCTCCTTGATTGAATAAAAAATAACAAGGCTAATTACTTTGTCGCATTTAATTATGCTTTGTCGCACCTAATTATTGTAACATAAAAAGTAGTTAACTAGCAAGGGAAATTACTATTTTAATGGCTTAAGAAGGAATTTAATTATTTATATTGAATAATATTGAAAGTAAGAGAGGATACTAGGAGGAAAAAATATGAAAGTTACTAAAGAGACTAATATGTTAGACCTGTTAAGAGAATATCCTCAAACTACTAAAGTGCTAGTTAAATATGGTTTAGGCTGTTCTAATTGTTTTGGAGCTATGTTTGAAGATGTTGAAACTATTGCGCGAGCTAATGGAATTGAAGTTGAAGAATTAGTAGCTGAATTAAATAAATCATGTGAATAGTTATCTAAACAAAAAGGAGTGGACTACCATGAAGACAGGTCAAAAGTTGGATAATGATTTAGGAATAGTTAATATTTCTGAGGAAGTTATTTCTATTATAGCAGGTTTAACTGCAGTTGAGTGTTATGGTTTAGTTGGTATGGCAAGTCAAGGTATTCAAGATGGGATAGCTAGATTATTGGGTAGAGAAAATTTGAATCAAGGAATTGAAGTTCATAAAGAAGAAGATGGGATTGTAGTTGAGTTATATATTATTGTGGAATATGGAACCAAGATATCAGAAGTAGCGAGTAATGTGATGAATCGAGTTCGTTATACATTAGAGGAGCAGGCGGGAATAAATGTTGTAGCTGTTAACATTAATGTTCAAGGAGTGAGAGTGGATAATGTTAATTGATCAGATTGATCAAAAGATAACACAATTAAATGCATCTGAATTTAAAAGGATGCTAATTGTAGCAGAAAGAAAATTAAAAGAGAAAGAAGATGAAATTAATGATTTAAATGTTTATCCAGTACCTGATGGTGATACTGGTTCCAATATGTATTTAACGCTCTCTCATGCAGTAGAGGAAGTGAAGAAGACTAATTCTAATACTGTGGGAGATTTAGCTGATAAATTATCAGCAGGAGCCTTGATGGGGGCTAGAGGTAATTCAGGTGTGATCTTATCACAACTTTTAAAGGGCTTAGCCAATGGAATGCAGGACGAAGAGGTCTTAACTGTTAATAACTTGGCCCAAGGCTTACAGCAGGCTTCAGAGATAGCCTATCAAGCAGTTATGAAGCCTGTCGAAGGGACTATTTTAACTGTAGCGCGTGCAGTAGCCAAAAGAGCTGCTGAACTATCTGATAAAGAGGATTTAACTGAATTTATGTATAAAATAGTCCAACAAGCCCAGCAGAGTGTAGCTAAGACTCCTCAACTATTAGATGTATTAGAAGAGGCTAATGTAGTTGATGCTGGTGGTAGAGGATATGAGATCTTCTTAAGAGGTCTATTAGAAGGAATGGCAGCAGAAGAGGACTTTGAAGATATTTTCTCTGGTTCATTTGCTTTAGGTCATGTTAAAGAAGAAGTAGAAGTAGACGAAGAGTTTGGTTACTGTACTGAATTTATTGCTAAAGATACTGGACTAGAGGTTAATCAGTTTAGAGAAGAGATATCTGCTTTAGGTGATTCTTTAGTTGTAGTTAAAACTGATAATCTATTAAAGGTTCATATTCATACTGACCATCCAGGTCAGGCTTTAGAGTTAGGAGTCAAATATGGTAGTTTAACTAATATTAAGATAGATAATATGTCTGAACAACATAATGAGCGCATCAAAGAAGAAGCTCAACAAGAAAAAGCCCAACAAGAGCAAAACAAGGAAGAAAAAGAAACTAATGAGGAAGGCTTAGCAGTCTTAGCTGTGACAGTAGGAGAAGGACTCCATGAGATATTTGAAGAGGTTGGAGCCGATTATATTTTAAAAGGTGGACAGTCTTTTAATCCTAGTACCCAAGATTTATTAACTGGTATTCAAGAGATTAATGCTCAAGATATTATTATTCTGCCTAATAATAAGAATGTAATTTCAACTGCTGAGCAGGTAAAAGAACTGACGGATAAGAATATTGAAATTGTTCCTACTAAGACTGTACCTCAGGGTATAGCAGCAATGATGGTCTTTAGTCCTGAGGGGGAGTTAAATGTAGTTAGTGCTGCTATGCAAGAAGAGTTGGAGTTTGTTAAGACAGGAGAGATAACTTATGCAATTAGAGAGACTGAAATAAGTGATATGAAGATTGAAAAAGGAGATATGTTAGGTATTGCAGATGACAATATTGAGGTTGTAGCTAAGGACTATAATCAAGCAGCCTTAGATTTAATAGATAAGATGGTAGAAGATTTGGATTCATTAATTACCATTTATGTGGGAGAGGAGACTACTGCAGAGCAAGAAGAAGAACTGCTGCAAGAGTTAGAAGATAAGTACCCTGATTTTGAGATTGAAGTTCACCAGGGCGAACAACCAATATATTATTATATTATTTCGGTGGAATAGGAGGTAGAAAATGGAAGTTGCGATTGTAACTGACAGCACAGCCGATTTATCGTTGGATAAGGTCAAAGAGCATAATATTAATCTGATTCCGTTAAAGGTTATTATAGATGGAGAAGAGTATCTTGACCAAGTGGAGTTGACGACAGAAGAGTTTTTAGATAAATTAGAGGAGACAGAAGGACTGCCAACTACTTCACAGCCTGCTTTAGGAAGGTTTATAGAGCTGTATGAAGAATTAGCTGCAGACTATGATTATATCTTATCTATTCATATATCAGAAGAATTGAGTGGAACCTTTCAGACAGCTCAGACTGCTAGTAGGATGGCAACAGGAGCTCAAATTGAAGTTGTTGATTCAAAATTAGTGAGCGCTCCGTTGGGTGTAGTAGCATTAGAAGCTGCTAAAGCAGCTCAGCAGGGAAAGAATATAGAAGAGTTATTAGATTTAGTAGAAGAGTTAAAAGAAGAAGTACACCTCTATTTTGCTGTAGAAGAGTTAGACTATTTAGAAAAAGGTGGTCGCATTGGAAAAGCAGCAGCATTTTTAGGTAATCTATTTAAAATACGACCCTTATTAACTGTTACTGAGGGAGAGGTTGACCCTTATAAGAAGGTGCGAGGGGAGAGGCGATTATATAATTCTTTTTTAGATATAGCCTCTGAAAAACGAAAAGCAGGAACTAATAATTTAATTATTTTATATGGTAATAATAAAGATAAAGCTAATATCTTAAAAGAGAAATTAATTGCAGAGTATGAATGGAACCAAGTACAGATGCAGAGATTTGGAGCAGTAGTGGGAGTCCATGTAGGGCCAACTCCTTTTGGAATGGTAATTTATTAAAAGTTGAGATTATAATAATTAGAAAGTTCCTAATACTAATCTGTGTTAGGAATTTTTTATTATAATATGGATTTGAGGTGCTGAACTATGAATCAGATTAAGCAAATATTTAATAAATTGGTTAAACCGCTGCCAATAGAATTTAAATTAAAGGGTCTTAATACCTCTGTTTTTGGCGGTTTTGATAGCTATATTTTAAAGTTTAGTCGGAGATTAAAAGACGAGGCTGATACTACAGAAATAATTGAGTTAGTAGAAGAGATTGAGGAGCTATTTTGTGATTATGAAGATGTAACTTTAGATGAACGCTATGAAAAATTAGAATCTGCTGTAGAAGTAATTAATCAATTGGGAGAAAAGATTTATTGCCAACAGATATTTAGGCTTAAGAATAATAAGCTGAAAAAGGTTGAGAATAAGAAGCAGAGTACTGAAGAAATTAATACAAGTAATAACGATAGTAAGCAAAGGAGAAGACTAAAACAAGAGCTGCCTGAATTTTGGAGTCAGGAAGTGCGCTATGTAAAAGGAGTAGGAGAATACTGGGCTGAACGGCTTAATAAGTTAGAGATTGCAGAAGTGAATGATCTCCTTTACTATTTCCCACGCGATTATAATGATTGGAGTAAACAAGCTAAGATTGCTGATCTAAAGCCAGGAGAAGAGGTAACAGTGCAGGGTAAGGTGGTTAATACAAATCAAATTAAACCGCGCCAAGGACTTAAAATTATTAAAGTAGGGATTAATGATGGAACAGGTACTTTATATGGTGTCTGGTTTAATCAAGGCTATCGGATGAAATACTTTAGAGATAAGAAAGGAGAAATCTTTTTATTTAGCGGTGAAGTGCAGCATAATTACGGCCGCTTAGAGATTAATAATCCCCATTATGAAGAATTAGGTGGTGAGCATTTACATACGGCTCGCATCGTGCCTTTATATCCTACAACTAAAGGTATTAATCAAAAGAAATTGCGTACAATAATTAATAATGCCCTAGAGAAGTGTGGTACTGAGATTCCAGAGTTCTTACCGGACTTTATTTTAGAAGAGTATAATTTCCCTAATTTAGCAGATTCCTTAGAAACTATACATTTTCCTGATAACCAACAGAGTCTAAAGTTAGCTCGCAAGCGTTTTGCTTATGAGGAATTATTTATTCTGCAGTTAGGTTTAGCCTTGCAAAAGGAAGGGGGAGAAGATGAAGATAAAGAGTTAGGTACTAAACATGACGGTGGTCAAGACTTAGTAGAGGATTATTCTACTCAACTACCCTTTGATTTAACTTCTGCTCAGAATAAAGTCTGGCAGGAGATTAAAGAAGATATGGTTTCTACAAAGCAGATGAATCGTTTACTGCAAGGAGATGTGGGAGCAGGTAAGACTGTAGTAGCTACTTTGGCATTATTGCGCGCAGTAGGCTCTGGTTTTCAAGGAGCATTGATGGCTCCGACAGGGATTCTAGCTGAACAGCACTACTTAGGGTTAAAAGAAGATCTTGAGCCCTTAGGAGTTGAAGTAGGGCTCTTAGTAGGAGATTTGACTGAGAGTGAAAAAGAAGAGGCGATCAGAGCAATTGAAGGAGGAGAGATTGATCTCATTATTGGGACGCATGCTCTAATTCAAGAGGAGATCAATTTTGCTGACTTAGGTTTAGTGATAGTTGATGAACAACACCGCTTTGGAGTCAGACAGCGGGCTACGCTGCAAGAAAAAGGGGAGCTTCCAGATGTCTTAGTTATGACGGCGACTCCTATCCCGCGTACTTTAGCCTTAACAGTCTATGGTGACCTAGATGTATCAGTGATTGATGAACTGCCGCCAGGGCGCAAAGAAGTAATTACTGAATGGCGCACAGAGCAGGCACGAGCTAAGATCTATTCTTTTATTGAGGATAAAGTAGAGCAGGGCCAACAGGCTTATGTCGTCTGTCCTTTAGTCGAGGAATCGGAGAGCTTAGATGTAGAGTCTGCTACTGAAGTATTTCTGCGTTTTAAAGAAGAGGTCTTCCCTGAATTGAATTTAGGCTTACTTCATGGTCAGTTAAAGGCAGCAGAAAAGGAAGCGGTTATGGAAGAGTTTAAAAGAGGAGAGATTGATATTTTAGTCTCCACTACAGTAATTGAAGTAGGAGTTGATGTGGGAAATGCTACAATTATGGTGATTGAAGATGCACAGCGCTTTGGTTTGGCCCAACTCCATCAACTTAGGGGGCGTGTAGGACGTAGTGAGTATCAATCTTATTGTATTCTTGTCTCTGACCCTAAGACTGATGAAGGAAAGGAACGGATGAAGATTATGACGAAATCTAATGATGGTTTTGTGATTGCAGAAGAGGATCTAAAATTGCGCGGTCCAGGAGAGTTCTTTGGTACTAGACAGCATGGGATGCCTGATTTAAAGGTGGCAGATATTATTCGCGATCAAGATCTATTAGAGGAAGCGCGTAAGGATGCCTTTAAGGTAGTGCGCAGTGATCCGAAATTAAGTGCTCCTAAATATCAGCTCTTAAAGAAGTTTTTAACAGAGAGCTTTGACTATGACTTTGAGTTAATAGAAATCTCTTAAAAGCAGTAAAACAGTAAAAGACAGTAAACAGTAAAAGACAGTAAATAGTGATGAGTGATGAGCAGAAAGTAGGCAGTAAGCAAAAAACACTGTATATAGATTACGCAGTTAATATGCTATAAGTAGAGAGAAGTGGGTTACACGGAGAGTTTTCTGTAGTTTAGAAAACTCGGAGGAAGACAGTAAACAGTGATGAGTTAAAAAGCTAAAAACAATAAATCAAAAGAAAACTAATATTTTGGCTTTATCTTTTTAACTATAAATTGTAAACTATAAATTTGGGAGTGTTAAATATGAGAATCATAGCAGGTAAAGATAAAGGAAGAAGGCTAAATCGGCGTGATGGTCAAGATGTGCGCCCGACTAGTGATCGAACTAAAGAGGCATTATTTAGTATCTTAGGTTCTGAAGTAGTAGGTGTTAGATTTTTAGATTTGTTTGCTGGTTTTGGTGGGATTGGTTTAGAGGCACTAAGCCGTGGTGCTTATGAGAGTGTTTTTGTAGATTATCAAAAGAGTAATATAAATATTATTGAAGAAAATATAGAGATGTTGGGCTATGAAGATAAGACTAAAGTGATTGAAGCTGATGTATTAGAGTCTCTAGGGCTTTTGCGTGGTGATTTTGATTTGATCTTTATGGATCCTCCCTATGAGCAGAAAGAATTATATGAAGCTGCATTAGCAGAGATTGAAAAATATAAGCTCTTACATCCGACAGGGATCATAATTATTGAGCATCACTCACAAGCTGAGCTAGACTTAGGGGCTCAATATGATATAATAAAAGAGAGAGATTATGGAAATGCGGCGTTAACCTTAATACAAAGGAGAGAATAGTTATGGCAAAAGTGGCGGTCTACCCAGGTAGTTTTGACCCTGTTACAAGTGGTCATTTAGATATTATTAAGAGAGCTAATAATATTTTCGATAAAGTAATTGTTGCTGTCTTTAATAATCCTAATAAAGATCCTTTATTTACTAAAGAAGAGAGAGTAGAAATGTTAGAAGAGGTATTAGAGGATAATCCAGAGATTGAAGTTGAGAGCTTTACTGGGCTCTTGATTAATTATATTGAACAGCATCATGGAGAAGTAATTATTAGAGGACTGCGGGCTGTATCGGATTTTGAGACGGAGTTTCAAATGGCTTCGTTAAATAAGAAGTTGGCTCCCGAGATTGAGACTCTATTTATGATGACTAATACAGAATATGCTTATTTAAGTTCGAGTGCTGTTAAAGAAGTAGCTAGTTTTGGCGGCTGTATAGAAGATTTAGTTCCGGATTATATCATAGGAAGATTAATGAAGAAGATGAAGGAAGAAGGTAGGTTGATTAAGGAAGAATCAGAAGATGATTAAGAATTAATTAAAATTATAAGAGGGGGATTTTATATGGAACGAGCAATTTTTGCAGCCGGCTGCTTTTGGGGGATAGAGGCTGAATTTAAGAAAGTTGAAGGGGTTAAAGATACTACAGTTGGTTATACAGGTGGTAATGTAGCTGAACCTATTTATGAAGAGGTATCTACAGGAGAGACTGGTCATGCTGAAGCAGTAGAAGTGATCTATGAGCCGCAGGAGGTCTCTTATGAAGAGTTGTTAGATATCTTTTGGCAGATACATAATCCAACTACTTTAAATCGCGAAGGTCCTGATATAGGTTCGCAGTATCGCTCAGCTATCTTTTATACTAACGAGCAGCAGCAGGAGTTGGCCCAAAAGTCAAAAGAAGAATTAGATAATAGTAGTCAATATGATAAGCCGATTGTAACTAAAATAAAGGCAGCGGAGGAATTTTATAAAGCTGAAGAGTATCATCAAGACTATCTTGCTAAATAAAGATTATTATAATTGTTTAAAAAGAGGATGATAATTATGGATGAAGAAAATTTAGAGCAAGTAGACCAAGTAGAGATAGACAACTATAATCAAGAGGATGGGGGGAGTGAAAATTTTAAAGTTGTTAAGGGTAAGTTTAAATACGGCAAGTATGATGATGAAGTAGGAATGTTCATGGTTATCCTTGGGAATGACGAGGTTAAGAGTTGGAATCTGATTATGACCGATGACCCTGAATCGCAACTGACTCCGATTGATGGAGACTATATAATCTTTAAGAGAATATTTGATGGTAATACTATTAAAGATAAGAAGAGGAGCTATAACTTTAAACAGCAGCTAAAAGAGGAATTAGATGATTCTGCCCCAAAATTAATTAGAGCAGCAGAGGAAGAAGTGGAGAATTTTTTTGATCGTCATCTACATTTACTGGCTAAAGAAGAGGTCGATTTAAGTTTAGCGACTGAAGAAATAAGAGAAGAAAAGGTCAGAAAAGACTTTCCTCAGTTATTTATTGCTCCTCCTAGTGAAGAAGAGACGAGAGAGGAAGAAAAGACGGTCTTAGACTGTTCTATATCGATTGCTCCCATCGATGGTAAACGTTTAGTTAATATTAAGATTGGTGATAAACTAATTTTAAAGTTTCCCGGTTTAGAGTCGCAAGAGGGATTACAAGAAGAATTAGCGGAAGTGAGAGATGAAAAAGATAAATTGATTGGAAAAGTAGAAGAGGTTGATTATGATGAAGAAGAGGATATCTATATATTTTTAGCCAGTTTCACCCCCCAAATTTTTGGTCGAGCTAC
>JAWOFC010000023.1:0-4879 GCA_046482455.1 Halanaerobacter sp.
ATTATATGCGGAAAGAACTATTAACTTCAACTTTTGCCCAAGCATTTAGTTTAGAGAGGCTGCAGAAGTTGGTTGCAGAAATATATAATGAAGAAATAAAGTTAAAAGAGCTTAATACGCAGTCGAAAGATGTTATTTCTTTTGCTGCATTAGAGCCAGTAAGAGTGCCTATCTTAGTTGTAAGGGTTGCAGGGGAGTTGGAGTGGGATTTTAAGTTGCGGAAGTTAGTGAGTGATTATTTAACAGAGAAGGGGCTGCAAGAGGGCTTGGCAGCACTCTCTACTCCGGGACAGCAGGAGTGGCTGTGGACAGTAGTTAAGCGAGAGGAGTTAAGTCCTTATCTCTTAAACTCTTATTCTATTCCAGTGGGAGATTCTGGGGCAGAAATTAGGCTTAGGAGCATAGAAGAGTCTCTATGCGGGGCTGATTTAAAGGAGCTAACTACAGACTTTAGCTCTAAGCTAAGAGATGAATTTTTAGCCCACTGCCAGGAAGAGTATCAAAGGTGGCAGGAAGAATTAATCTTAGAATCTGACTTATTAGCTGCGAGTGATCTAAATAGAGCAGGGATTGTGCAGCAGTTAATGATTAAAATAATTGTTCTTTACTTATTAGAAAAGAAGGGGCTGCTTGTAGTTGAATTTGAGGAAAAGATAGAGTCTTTGGCTGCAGAGAAGTTAATTGAGGTGGGAAGAAGAGAAATTTTGGATATTTTTCTGGCGGGAGAAGAGAAGATAGTACTACCAAAGTTAAAAGTATTAACTGACTTTTGGACGAGCCTAGCTGATTATAAGCTCTCCTTAAGAGAAGATGCACCGTGGGCCAAGGTCTTAGCAGTTGGCCCTGCTATCTTAGCTGATTTAAATGAAGGTCTCTTAAATGCTAAGCAGCGTAAAAGAACTGGAGTCTTTTATACTCCGCAGCTAGTAGTTCATTATATGAGTCAAGAGACTCTACTTAACTTTTTAACGACAGAAGTTGCTAAATTAAGTTATGAACAAGCACAATCTTTAGTTCAGGAACGGGAGATAGAAGGTTTAGATAGATCTCTATTACCCCAAATTTATAAGAGCTTAGAGCAAGTTAAATTCTGTGATCCAGCTATCGGCTCAGGAGCTTTTGTCTTAGGAATGGCTAAAGAATTACTGCGTATAAAAGAGATAGTCCTTTATCTAATTCAAGACCAAGTGCGAAAAGAGGAATTAAGACTCAATATAGTTAGGGATTCACTGCACGGGGTGGATATTGATACTCAAGCCTTAGAGATAACTAAGTTGAGATTATGGCTGTGGACGGCAGTAGATGAGGCTTTGCCCTTAGCAGATTTGGAGCTGCAGATTCTAGAGGCAAATCCATTACTTAAGATTGAACGGAGTTTAGAACAAAGGGATCCTGACTTAAGGTCAGCACGTAGAAATTATTATAAAAGATCTGATTTAGAAGAACGGAAGAGGTATAAAGAGAAATTTTTAGAATTGAAGGCTGATAAGTTAGGGACTATCTTCTCTTTTGTGGATTACTTTCCTACTATCTTTGCAGCAGGTGGTTTCGATATTTTAATAGCTAATCCTCCTTATGTAGGGGAGAAGGGTAATAAAGAACTCTTTAGAAAGATTAAAAAGTATGCCTTAGGAGAGTTTTATCAAGGGAAGATGGATCTTTTTTATTTCTTCTTTCATCTGGGGTTAGATATTGTGCGGGATAAAGGAGAGATCGCTTTAATTACGACTAATTATTATTTGACGGCGACAGGGGCTTATAAATTAAGAGAGGATTTACAAGAGCGGGGCTTAATACAGAAATTAATTAACTTTAATGATTTAAGATTATTTCCAGCAGCCTTAGGACAGCATAATTTAATTACAATTTTACAAAAAAGTCAAGAGGAAGAAGAGCTAAAAGCTGAAACAGTGATCACTTATCGGGAGGGAGACATTAAGGAGCAAACCTTAGAGCAGATCTTAGTTGGTGTTGATGTTAAGAGTAGTTATTATGAGATTCCTCAAAAAGAGTTATATCAAGGTTCGAAAAAGTATCTGCACTTAGAAAAGGGCAGAGTTGATGAGCTTTTAGCTGTGCTAAAAGAAGAAGGAGAGGGATTAGGTAAGTTATGTAATATTAATCAAGGTTTGGTCAGCGGCTGTGATAGAGTCTCTAAACGTCATGTTGAGAACTATGACTTACCCCCTGAAGTTAAAGGCGCAGGTGTTTTTGTAGTGACGGCTGAGGAAGCTAAAGATTTAGAGCTCAGTGCAGAGGATGAAGACTTATTAAAGCCTTGGTTTAAGAATTCAGATATTGAGCAGTATTCTGCTAAAGAAGAAGCTGAAGATGAATATATCTTATACTTAAAAGAGTCTAACTTAGAGCTGCCTAGAGCTATAAAGAAGCATTTACAGCCCTTTAAAGAGATCCTAAAGGAGCGGCGGGAAGTAGCAGCTAATCGGAGAAGATGGTGGGAACTACAATGGCCGCGGCGCGAAGAGATATTTGAAGGGCCAAAGTTAGTCCTACCCCAGCGCAGTAAAATAAATACCTTTGCCTATAATGAAGTACCTTGGTATGCAAGTGCAGATGTCTATTTTATAACTCAAAAGCAGTCTAAAGTTAAATTAAAGTATATCTTAGCCTTATTAAACTCCAATCTCTATTATCTATGGCTTTATTACAAAGGGAAGAAGAAAGGAAATTTATTAGAGTTATATCAACAGCCGTTAACAGAAGTTCCAATTAAGATAATTAAGCACGCTCAGCAGGATATATTTGTTGATTTAGTAGATAAGATAGAGAGGAGAAAAGAGGATTTAGCTCAGTATCAGGAATTTGACTTTGCGGAGTTTAGAAGAGAAGAGTTAACTACAGCTTCTAGATTAGGGACTATTGTCAAAGAGAGTAAATACTTTAAAATTAATTATCAAGGACAAGCTAAGATAGTGCGGCAGTTAAAAGTTGAGAGTGCGGGAGAAAAGTTAAGAGTCTATAGTGCAAAAGCGAATGATGAATACTATAATCTATTTGAGTTTGTAGTCTCTTCTGATAATTTAAGAGAGTATTTGCAGCTCTATTTAGAGAGTATAACTGTACAAGAATTAGCCACAATCAATCAAAGGTCTAATTTATTTCTAATAGATAGGGTTCTATCAATTTCTATTCGTGGTTATCAAGAGCAAGAGAAAGTTAAGAGGATTGTGCAAGATTGGCAAGTAATTAAACAAAATGAGGCTAAAGCAGCTAAAAGGATTGAGGAATTAAAGGCTGAGATAGATCAACTGGTCTATCAGCTCTATAATTTTACAGAAGAAGAGATAATAATTTTGACTAAAAAAGCGAAAGAATTTAAAAGTTCTTAGAAAAATGGTAAAATAAACAGGAGATTCATTAAAAGTGTCTAAATATAAGTATAAAGGTCGGGATTAGCAAATAAAGGGAGATGATATAATGTCAGAGCAATTATTAGAGATAACAGACCTAGATTTAGTCTTAGATAATAAGAAGATTCTTAATAATCTATCCCTGGAAGTTGACGAGGGATATGTTTCAGCTTTGATTGGGCCTAATGGATGTGGTAAGAGTTCGTTGGCCTATACATTGATGGGGTTAGATGGTTATAGTCCTAGCGGTGGAGAAGTTATATTCAAAGATGATGATATAACTAATTCTTCGACTCAGGCTCGAGCCCAAAAGGGTATGACTCTAGCTTGGCAGGAACCAGCTCGTTTCGAAGGAGTCACAGTTAGAAAGTTCTTAGCTTTAGGCTTAGAGAGCCAAGATAAAGAAGTAACAGAAGAGAAATTAGAGTGGGCATTAGATGAAGTGGCAATTAATCCTAGGAACTATTTGGATAGAAATGTAGATGAGACTTTAAGCGGTGGAGAGAGAAAAAGAATTGAGTTAGCTTCAATTCTGTTAATGGAGCCTGATTTAGTTATTTTAGATGAGCCGGATTCTGGAGTTGATGTCGTCGCTTTAAATAATATTTCAAAAGTGATTAATGACTTTAAAGAAGTAGGGACGGGAGTAATCTTAATCACCCATTCTGACGAGATGCTTGATTTAGCAGATGAGGCTAATCTAATCTGTGAAGGAGAAATAATTAGAAGTGGAGAGCCGCAGCGCATAGCTGATTATTTTAGAAATGACTGTCTGCCCTGTGAGGACGAGCTCGACGAATGTTTAGTGGAGGTGGAAGATGATGGCAATGAAAATGAATGATTATCAAGATATGGTAGATGCCTATGATAATGCTGGAGGAGATACAGAGGTCTTTGCTGATGCTGATGCAGCCCATTTGGTAATTGAAGAGGACGAGGTAGTCGGCTCTCATTTAGTAGAGGGTTTGGTGGTCGATGTCGAGACTGACAAGAACTTAGTTCAAGCTAAGATAGTGGTTGAAGAAGGAGAGCAGATTGAGCAGCCTGTTCATCTCTGTTTTGGTGTCTTACCTGAGGAAGGATTACAGCAAATAGAGATGGATATTAAGGTGGAAGATAATGCTGCTGTAGAGATTTTGGCCCACTGTGTCTTCCCCAATGCTAAAGATGTGACACATAAGATGGATGCTGAGATTGAGGTCGGTAATAATAGTGAATATGTCTATCGCGAGGTTCATGACCACGGTAGTAATGGTGGTGTAGAAGTAATTGCTAATACTGATATTGTAATGGCAGAAAATAGTTTGTTAAAGACGATCTTTAATCTCTTTGAAGGGCGAGCGGGATTGATTGATATTGCTTATGAGAGTGAGATCGGTAATAGTTCTAAAGTGGAGATGATTGCTAAGATCAATGGTTATGAGGATGATAAGATTAGAATTGAAGAGAATGCTGAGCTGAAGGGCGAAAATGCGCGAGGACTCTTAGAGACTAGAATTGCTTTACAA
>JAWOFC010000044.1:0-2629 GCA_046482455.1 Halanaerobacter sp.
CAGGATTAATAGTTCCTTACTATGTAAAAGAGATTGGTCTTAATAGAAATTCTCGCAAAGTTACTATTTTATCTTGGGCATTAAGTCTTTCCCTCTTTTTAGGTATCTATCCTACCCTAGGGGTGAACTCTTCTGCTAAAGTCTTATTGTATTTGATTTATCTTGGCTATTTTAGTATCTTATTTTTATTAGGCCAGAAATTGAATTTAAAAACAAATGCCTTAGAGAGAATAGGTTTAGTAGGTGTCTTTGGTGTTTTTTATACCTTAGGTTCTTTTACTGAACTTAATCGATTCTTTTTAAAGGATTTATTTAGCAGTAGTGCATATCATTATATAATTATTTTCTCCATTTTAGGACTTAATATTTATTTGTTAAGGGAGAATTATATAAAAGGCAATAAGTATAATTTAGTTCTTGGGATAGCCCCTTTTGTATTATTATTTAGTTTATTGTTCTCTAAATTTTATATTGTCAGTCTATTGATTTATAATGCTTATTTTTTAGTAATGGCTTTAAGAGTCTTAGTTAGAGGATTAGAAAAAAAGACAATAAAATTGGCTAATTTAGGAATATCAATGATAGCTCTGCAGATTATAGGGCGCTTTTTCTTCTTAGAGATTAGTTTTATCTGGCGCGGTATAATTTTTGTAGCAGTTGGAATCGGCTTTCTTGTCAGTAATATAATTATGAGCCGCTATTTAAAGGAGTGATTCTATGCATCAGAAGTTTATAATTGGTCTATTTATCTTATTAGCAGTTATTCAATTAGCAGTACCAGGAGTAATGATTGCTAAACGAGAATTAACTTTAAAGAATGGGGAAGAGTTTAAATTTATTACTGCTCCTGTGGATCCCTACGATGCTTTTCGCGGTCGTTATGTAAGTCTTAATTTTAGTCAATCTCAAATTCCACTCTCACAAGATTTAGAGATTGAACGTAATCAGTGGGTTTATGCTCATTTGAAAAAAGATAAGGCAGGTTTTGCTAAAATTCATAAGATTACTTTAGACCCGCCGGCGAAAGAAGATTATTTAAAGGTCAAAGTAAGATATATCGATAAAAGAAGAGAAGAGGTTAATTTAGAACTACCTTTTGATCGTTATTATTTAGAAGAAGATGTTGCCAAGGTAGCTGAAAAATACTATCAACAGCTATCGCGGAGAGAAGAAATTGCTAGTTATGTTGTTGTTCGAGTGGATTCCGGTTTTGGAGTCTTAGAAGAGTTGTATTTAGATGGGGTGCCGATTTTAGAATATGTAAGAGAGCATTTAGAGGAGTGACGAGTAAAGTGTAGCTTTGAAGATTGAGATAAAATAATTTCTTCGCTCTTAAATCTAGTTTGATTCGTCTAAACTCGTTCAACAGAAATTAATTTAGCTTAATTTAAACTAGAAATTAAGCAATACAAAATTAATTTTTGTTTTACTTCGTTAAGACTTATTGACAAACTAGATTTTAGGTCGCTGCGAAAGAATTTTATCTCAATCTAAGTCAGTCTTACTTTAATAGCGGTGGCAGTGACTGTACTTTTTCGCAAATGCTCGTTTTTTGATTTTGCTTTTTGTTTTTGAATTTCAATTGTCAATTCTCAATTATCCATTAGCAATTAATAAAGTGAGGGATAAACAATAATGCAAGAGCTAAATTACTTACAGCAATTAGATAAGTTTGGGGTGCAGCCTGGTTTAGAAAGAATGGAGTTACTATTAGATTATTTAGGTAATCCAGAAGATGATTTAGAGATCATTCATATTGCAGGAACTAACGGCAAAGGCTCTACTTCTGCCTTGTTAACTTCACTCTATAAAGAAGCAGGCTATAAGGTGGGAACTTATAACTCTCCTGAAATTGTTAAATTTAATGAACGCATGAGAATTAATGATGCTTATATTAGTGATCAGCGCTTAGCTGCATTAGTTAAAGATATAAAACCGGCTATTAAAAAGGTGGCAGAGGAGTTAGCTCATCCGACCTTTTTTGAAGTAGTTACAGCAGTTGCAATTCTTTATTTTGCTCAAGAAGAGGTTGATTTAGCTATCTTGGAAGTAGGATTGGGGGGGCTGTTAGATGCTACAAATGTGGGAACTAGCCTTCTATCTGTAATAACAAACGTCAGTTTAGACCATACAGAGTACTTAGGGGATAATTTAGCAGAGATAACGGCAGAAAAAGGCGGTATTATTAAAGAAGAACAGCCTGTAGTAACTGCTGCTGTGAAAGAAGAAGTAAAGAAGAAGTTAGCAGAAATAGCTAAGGAGAAAGAAGCTGATTTAATTAATATCTATGATTATTTCTTTTGGGAGCAGAAAGAATCAACAGGACTAGTGCAGAAATTAGGAATTAATGGTTTAAGAGCTTATTATGATGAGTTAGAACTGCCGCTAGTAGGAGACTATCAAATTATTAATACAGTAACTGCCATAGCTGTAGTAGAAATACTATATAAAGATTATCCTGTTAGCCCTGCAGCGATTAGACAGGGAGTTAGTAAAGTCAAGTGGCCGGGTCGTTTTGAAGTAGTGGCTGACGAGCCCATGATAGTTTTGGATGGTGCTCATAATGAAGCTGGTGCTAAACAGTTGCGGTCTGAACTAGAAAAGCTGGAGTATGAGAGATTAATAATTT
>JAWOFC010000052.1:0-9817 GCA_046482455.1 Halanaerobacter sp.
AGGCAGGTAGACATGATTCAAACCTAATTCCTGAAAAGCATCATTATGCATGGCTGGTGATAGTGAATGTTCTACTGGATAACCAAAAAGTCCTGTTACTTTAGTTTCTGCTAAGTTTAACTCTGATAGATGCTGCATCTTATCACTCCCTATTAAATATATGCTATCATTATACCATTTTATTAACAAAAAAGTAAAACACTAATCCCTAAGACTAGAGATTAGTGCAGTTTAAAATCTTGTTTCTAATCCTAAAAATACTCCCTGCTGTCGTTGAGATAGTTGGCTTAAGTCATAATCATTGACTAGTGTTTCTTCATTATTAACCCGCTCTAATGATTCTTGACTCCACTTATAGCCAACTTTGGCCTTTAAATCAGGGCCAAGTTTAAAACTAAGACCAGATTTAAGACGATAGTCATAGTTGCTATCATAAGTAATTCCAGATGCTAAATTTTCATTAAAGAACTGATAATCACTATAGATGCCATACTTCATTTCAGCAAATAGATCAATACGCTCAACAATCCTCTTCTCTCCTTCAAAGACTAACTGCAGAGCTCGCTTCTCTAGTTGAGATAAATCTAGACTTGTCGTCTCAAAGGTCTGTTGATAATAATCAAGTCCCACTCCTAAAGCCAACTTTTCATCTTCAGAGGGGGCAAAGTCTTTAACTGCAGTTAAACTGAAGTTCTCTAATTTATTATTATCTTCTTGAGACTGATCCCAAAACTGATAGGCTAAGTCCATACTTAAATCAGAGCCTAAATCCAGTTCTCCTCTTAACTCTCGTGTATCAAATCTAGTCTTAATAATCTCATTTAAGCGATACTCCATCTGCCAGAATTCAAACTCTAACTTCTCTTCTCCCCACGCCACATTAGGCATTAATAAAGCTAATATAATAAAGACAAAGATGAATTTTAATTTCACTTTCTACATCCTTTCTCTCCAGTCATTTACCTTATTTTATCTCAGCTAAGAGCTAGTTGAAAGAAGTAAATACTGTAGAAAGAGGGGGATTATGGTTTAAATCTTCTCCAAAAATAAAAAAAGCCTTCTTGCTGAATAATTCAACAAGAAGGCATCTTGATCTAAAAGATTTTACCTGGATTTAAGATTCCCTTTGGATCAAAGGTATCTTTAATCCCTTTCATTAATGACATCTGTCTTTCTCCTACATCCTGGTGTAGATACTCCTTCTTAGCATAAGCAATTCCGTGCTCACCAGAGACTTGACCTTTCATCTCGCGAGCTCTTTCATATAGATCATCCATCACTGCTCTATTCTTCTCTTCCCAAGTCTCATCATCCATATCTTCTTTTAGAGTATAGACATGAAGGTTACCGTCACCAGCATGACCGAAGTTACGGATCTTAATATCATGCTTCTCTTCTAACTTATGAGTAAACTTGACAAAATCAGCTACTCTATCACGCGGTACAACTACATCACACTCATCTAATTCACTCATAGCTTCTAGAGCTTCTAATAGCGCACTTCTTGTATCCCAGATTATATCTTGACGTTCATCTGTATTAGCAATATAGACATCATAAGCATCATGATCGAGTGCTACATGAGCTGCCCGTTCATACTTCTTTTCTAACTCTTCTTTATCATTACCATAAAATTGTAGTAATAGATAAGCTGGAGCATCAGTTTCAGGAAACTCTTTACCTAAATAATCAGTCGCTGCTAATAAAACTTCCCGTTCCATAAACTCCATTCCAGCCGGCATAATCTTTTCTTGTAAAACTGCTGGTACTGTATCAATTGCCTCTTCTAAGCTATCGAAAGGCATTAACAGAGTTAACTGTTTCTCTGGTAAAGGATAGAGCTTAACAGTCATTTCTGTTACAATTCCTAATGTACCTTCAGAACCAATCATTAGATCCTGCAGACTATAACCAGAAGAGTTTTTAACTACCTTACCACCCGTTTCAACCACTTCACCATCTGGTAAGACAATCTCCATTCCTTGTACACTCTCTCTAGTTACACCATACTTCATTGCTCGCATTCCACCAGCATTAGTTAGAGCATTACCACCTAAAGTAGCACTCTTTGCTCCCGGATCAGGTGCATACATAAAGCCGCGGTCATTTGCTTTTTCAGCAAAGTTTAGAAGCACTACGCCGCCCTGCACACGAGCCATTAGATTATCTTCATCAAACTCAATAATCTCATCCATGCCAGTAGTCAGTAGCAAAATACCGCCTTCCATCGGTACTGCACCACCACAGAGTCCAGTTCCAGTACCTCGCGGTGTAACTGGTATGTCATTCTCATAAGCATACTTCATAATTTCTGAAACCTCTTCTGTCGTTTCTGGCTCCACCATTACGTCAGGATAAGCTTCAAACTCTCCCATTTCATCATGGGCATAGTCCTCTAAAACATTCTCTTTTCTTGTGATCCGACTGTCATCCAAAATCTCTTCTAATTTATTTATATCTTCTTCAGTAACTTCCTTAAAACTCATATTGTTTCCCCCTTTTTTTAATTAGCTTCAACAAGTAAGTCCTCAAGATCAGCTCCATTTTTGATATTCTCAATTAAACGAGGTAAGATATCATACAGGTCTCCTACTAATCCATAGTGTGCTACATCAAAGATGCTAGCGTCTGGATCTTTATTGATAGCAAACACATTCTCGGAGTTCTCCATTCCAGCTGTCCACTGCACAGCACCAGAGACACCAGCAGCAATTAATAACTTAGGACGTACAGTTCTACCACTTAAACCTATCTGCTGTTTATGAGTTGTCCAACCTTTTTCAATTAATGGTCGTGTAGTACCAACCATCCCGCCTAAAAGATCAGCTAATTCATAAACCATATCTAAATCTTCCTCATTAGAAATTCCTCGTCCAGCACAGACAATCACATCTGCCTCTACTATACTCTCCATCTCAGGCTTTTTATGCACTTCTACAAATTGAGCCGGCTTATCGAAGACTGCTGATGGAACTTCAAACTCTTCAACTTCTCCTGTTGGCTCGTCAAGCTTTTCAGCTGGCTCCATCACTTTATAGCGCATAGTTGCCATCTGAGGTCTGTGTCTCGTTGTCAGAATCCGTGCCATAATATTACCACCGAAGGCAGGTCTTGTCTGGACTAAATCCGTATTCTCTCTTACATCTAAGATAGTACAGTCAGCTGTCAAACCTGTTACTATACGAGAAGCTACACGCGGTGCTAAAGAACGACCAATCGAAGTACCACCCATCAATAAGATAGTCGGACTTGTTCTCTTTACACAGTCTTCTATTGCTTCTGTATAGCGCTCAACTTCAAAGTGATGTAACTCTTCATGATCATAGACAAATACTTTATCTGCACCATGCATGCGAATATCCTCTATTGCTTCCTCTAGTTCATGTCCTAAAAGAACTACGTGCAGTTCTTGGTCTAGTTTATCAGCTAATTCTCTACCTTTGCCCATCAACTCATAAGTTACAGGATGAATCTCACCTTCTAGCTGTTCAGCAAAGATCATTACATCTTCATAAGCATCTTTGTCGACTTGTTCAAAATCCTTTTCGACTTTTGTAATAGCGTCTTCCGGACATGTTTCTACACAGACACCACACGCCTTACAAGCAGCCGTGATTTTAACCTGTTCATCTACAATTCGCATCGCATCAAATGGACAAGCTTCAACACATTTACCACATAAAGTACAGTCTACATAATCTATAGAATAGTTACTCATACCATTTTCAACTCCTTCTTTAATTCATAATAGACTCTATCTGCCATCTTCTCTCCACTTTCATCTTCCCAAATCACCTGTTCGATATCATCATCTGGTGGGAAGACCTTTTCAACCTGCGTCGGCGATCCATCTAAGCCGAAGTTTGTAGAATCGTTATCAGGCAGGTCAGAGAAGTTAAGATGAGTAATCTCTTTATTCTTATTCTCTAACTTTAATCTAAAAGAAGGTAAGCGCGGCTGATTAACAGCTTTAGTTACTGTAATTAGACCAGGATAAGGGAATTCAACTACTTCGATAGTGTCACCCATTTCCTTTTCTATAGTTATCTTCTGTGTATCCGTATCTTCATATAATATATCACTAACATAAGCTACATGGGGAATGCTTAATGCCTCACCTATCTGCGGTCCTACCTGAGCTGTATCGCCGTCAGTACTCTCCTCACCACAAATAATTAGATCATAAGCATCTCTCTTTCCAATAACCTCTAATCCCTGTGCTAGAGTATAAGCAGTTGCCCAGGTATCTGCCCCAGCAAACTCAATGTCAGTTAATAAATAGCCATCATCGGCGCCCATCATAAAGGCCTCTCTAATTACTTCTTCTGCTTGCGGAGGACCCATTGATAAGACAGTAACATTACCGCCATACTTTTCTTTTAACTGCAGGGCAGTCTCTAAAGCATACATATCATATGGATTCATCTTAGAATCCACACCTTCACGAATCAAATTACCATCTTCACCAACTTCTACATCTGTAGTATCCGGCACCTGTTTGACTGTAACTATAATCTCTAGTTCATCTCTACATTCTGTTACCATATTCTTTTTCACCCCTTTAGTTTTTTGAAACTACATGTTTCATTCTTAAACCTCAGTCATTGCTCCAGCCAAGATATTAAAATCTTATAAACTCATTAGTTGGTCAGACCAATAATAATAAAACAAAAAACTGCACAGTCTCCCCCTTTCTTCAAAAAGTATAAAGATCTTAATTTGGGATAATGCGCAGATTATAATATATTAAAGTTATAAAATTATAATTATATTCTATCAAGCTACATTTATATTATACACCGCCCCTCCCTGTTTGTCATTAGTGAATATTTACAAAAAAATATGTTTTATTTTGTAGTTTAGGCACAGTTTTTCTTTTGTTTTGTAGTTTGGACACAACTTAGGTGCTAACTAATGATTCAGCCCAATCTAAATGTGCCTTCATTAACTCTTGTGCTTTCTCAGCATTGTGGTTACTAATCGCTTGATAAAGTTCTTCGTGTTGACGGATAAACTTATCATTCTCATTCTCTTCTGCTACAATTGATTCCATAATATCTGCAAAATAAAAGTCCATCACTCGTGATAGAGAGTTTAAAAAGTTACAGATTAACCTATTATGTGTTGCCTTAGCAACAGTATAGTGAAATCTACGGTCTGCTCTCTGACTAACTTTAATATTTCCTCTATTCTCCCTCATTTGATCTACTATATCCCTAAGCTTTGTTAAATCTTCCTCAGTAGCTCGCTCAGCTGTATACTTAACACCACTAATCTCAATCATTCTGCGCAATTCTGTTAACTCTTGGCCCATATTATCTTCTAGCATAAAAATTATAGACAATGGCTTAAGAAAGTTATTATCGATATCTTCTTTTAAAAAAGTTCCCTGCCCATGACGCCGCTCAATTAAACCAATCATCTTTAAAGCACTAAAGGCTTCGCGCAGCGAAGCTCTACTAACTTCCATCCGTTCAGTTAGTTCTCTCTCGGAAGGAAGCTTATCTCCCTTCTTGAGTTGACCACTAGAAACCATCTCCTCAATCTGTTCGATTATCTTTTCATATACTTTTTTTTCTTTTATAGGTTTGAAGTTCATACCATTCCACTCCTAATTATATACTATAGATCATTATTGAGTTATTCCTATTAATATACTTCTAGACTATTATTATTTTTCCTCCTCTTTAATTATATTAATCGCAATTAATATAATACCTTTGCATATTTTATTAATCTTTACTATTTTTTATTTAAAAAGAGTGACTAAGACTCAGCTCTAAATCCCCTATCTTTCTATTTTCAGATTCTAACCTTAATAAAGTCATTATAGATACTTTCCCATGAGCTAATAGCTACACCTTGAGAAAAAAATCACTATCTAAAAATATAATAAAAAAAGCCAGGGAAAATCCCCGGCTTACAACTAAAATTTACTACCTAAGACTAAACTGAAGTCATCTTTAGAACTTCTTTTAGCATCAGGAGCATAACCATAGTCTAATCCCAACTCTCCAATAGGCGTCTTAAATCTAAGTCCTAGTCCATAAGAGTAATTGAAATCTCCCATCTCTAAATCAAGACTCTTAGTTCGATAAGTTCTGCCTACATCACCAAAGATAACTCCCCGCACTGAATCAACGATTGGAATTCTATATTCAAGACTACCCAATAACATTGCATCACCGATAAAACCTGCTGCCCCCGGATCATAATCTTCAGCATCTTCATCATAATAAGAACTACCATAACCGCGAATTCCATTAGTTCCTCCTAAATAATAGCGTTTGTCATCAGGTAAGTCACCATTTGAAGCTGCAACTTTCATTCGCAAAGCCCAGCTGTTCTCTTCTAGGGAAGGAAAATACTTGTTTAATTCCAAATCATACTTACTATAATCATCATCACCACCAATTAATCCTGCCTTCTCTACAGAAAAACTCTGTTTACTACCTTGACGAGGACTAATCGGAGCTGTAGTAGTATCCCTTGTAGCACCTAAGACCAAACTTCTATTATCACGCCAATCAAATTCATCTGGATCATCTTCATTCTTAACCTCACTGATATCTACTTTAAAGTAACCGCTAGTATCAGATGTTAATTGACGTCCAATAGTCACATTACCACCCTTTTCTCTAATCTCATCATTATCTAAATCCTCTTCACTCTTGTTATAGAGATTAAATTTAAAACTCGTCTTGACATCAAAGTATTTAGACATCCAAGGATTACTATAGCCTAATTCATAATAATCACGTTCTTCTCCAGCTTCTAATTTCATATTCACTTTCTGTCCTGTTCCAAATAGATTATCCTTTGAAATATCAAAAGTTCCCATCATGCCTGAATCAGGGCTGTGACTGACTCCAAACTGCAGACTACCAGTCTTTTTTTCCGTTACCTTAATCACCACATCCACAGCCTGCGGTTTACCTTCAACTCGTTTAAACTCTGGTTTTATCGTTTCAAAAAAGCCTAAGCGATAAAGGTCTCTAACATCGCGCTGTACCTTATTCATATTCAAGACTTGAC
Organism: Halanaerobacter sp.; assembly: GCA_046482455.1. Lineage (GTDB taxonomy): Bacteria > Bacillota > Halanaerobiia > Halobacteroidales > Halobacteroidaceae > Halanaerobacter. The sequence continues at coordinate 7,036 of JAWOFC010000052.1, forward strand.
CTTCTTCAACTGATAGTTCTCTTCTAATCACATACTCTTTTGTTGTCTCATTTCCTTCTATCTCTATTTTATTAACTTCTCCCTCATCAATCTTTATATACAGCTCTTTACTATCCTTAATTCTTCTATCTACAACTCGTCCCAGCGGAAAACCTTCGTTTTGATAATATTCATTAACTTTTTCAATGCCGCCCTTTAACTGATTCACATTTAATAATTCTCCTTCTTTAACACCTAAGAGCTCTTTTAGTTTTTCAGCACTTACTTCTTTATTCCCTTCTATAACTATTTTTTCTAGAACTGGGTTTTCCATTACTTTAAATATTAATTGGACTCCATCTTCATAATTACGAAAATTAATCTTAACATCTAAAAAATAGCCTAAATCATAAATAGACTTTAAATCCTGACGCAACTTATCATTATCTATCTCATCTCCTACCTCAGTATCTACTTCCTCCAAAACCTCTTGAGCACTAATCTTTTGATTACCTTCTACCTTTATATCAGTAATTTTATTGCCCGCTAAATCATCTGCTGCAAATACATTAACATTACTGAAGACTACTATAGTTAACAAAAAAGTTATGACTGCTGCTTTTTTTAACATTCTATCCCTCCAAAATATTTTAAGATACCTATCTCAACTTATTCTTAACCTTCATCATAAATCATAATTACTAATTGTGATAAAAATTTGATAAAAATATAAATTATTCCTAAATAAGACTTAAACTATATTTTAACCTTCTTAACCTTTTATTATACTTATCTATCTAATCTCCTGCTTAAATACTATTTTTTTCTGATTAATAATCACTGTAATAATTTACTCCTGCTGTTGAAACCTTCTCTAAGTAGTCTGCAATAGAGTTACCCTGTACCATCAAATCAGGCTCTAACTCCTGTAAAGGAATTAGTACAAAAGCTCGTTCCTGCATTCTAGGATGGGGTACAATCAAATCAGAATCCTCTAATTCTAAATCATCATAGAGCAAAATATCAACATCAATCACCCGCGGTCCCCATCTTTCTTTTCTCTTTCGCCCCAGCTTCTCCTCTACTGTTTGACACTTCTCTAATAACTGATGAGGACTTAAAGAAGTCTCTAATGTCAAACATAAGTTTAAAAAATCATTCTGTTCTTCATAGCCCCAAGGTTCTGTCTCATAAAGCGAAGATACTTTTATAATTTCTAACCGCGAAGATGCATTAAGTAACTTAACAGCCCTCCTTAAATTCTCTTCTCGCTCTCCTAAGTTAGTGCCTAAACCTAAATATGCCTTATGCATAATCATCTCTCCCAATACACAGCAAAATTTATTACCTTTTTCTTTTAATTTCTATTCCCATATAATCAAAGATACCCTCCACTGGAGCTTCAGGTTTCTTGACTTTAATCATCACTTCCTCTACTCTTTTAAACTGGGCCAAAATCTCTTGAGCAATATTTTCTGCTAATGCCTCAACTAAGTTATACTCTCTATTTTCACAGATTTCTTTGATTAACTCATAGACTTCAGCATAGTTGACCGCTTCTTGTAGATCATCAGTCTCTCCAACTGTTGTTAAATCCAGGGCTAACTCTACATCTATAAAGAATTTCTGTCCTAATTGATTCTCTGCTTTTAAAACACCGTGATAGCCGTAAAAGGCTAAATTACTTAAGATTATTTTATCAATTATATCTCACCTACTCTTTCTCTTTATAGATAGCATCAGCTACTTTAGCTGCTTGCAAATTTTCCTCCACATCATGGACTCTAAAGATATCAACACCCTGCATAATACCCATCACAGTAGTTGCTACAGTCCCTTCTACCCTCTCTTTGGGCGGCAAATCTAATATCTCACCTAGCATTGATTTGCGCGATGTGCCTAATAAGATTGGATATCCTAAGCGTTTAAGTTCTGATAAACGCCGCATTATCACTTTATTTTCAGACTGCGAAATACCAAAGCCAATCCCAGGGTCTAAGATAATATTCTTCTCTTTAACACCAGCCTTTTTAGCAGTGCGAATACTCTCGCGCAGAAAATTTTTGATTGCAGTAATGATATCTTGTTTCGAATTATTACCGCGTCCATTATGCATAATTACTACTGGTACATCATACTCAGCAATAACTTCAGCCATCTCTTCATCCCACTGCAGCCCCCGCACATCATTGATCATATCTGCTCCTAACTCTAAAGCTGCTCGGGCTACTTGAGGTTTATAAGTATCTACTGAGACTGGAACATCCACCTCTTGGACTACAGCCTCAATCACAGGTTTAATTCTTTTTAACTCCTCTTGCGGAGTTACTTTTTTAGCTCCCGGGCGCGTAGATTCACCGCCAATATCAATGATATCTGCTCCCTGAGCAGCCATCTCCGTCGCCCGTGTTACAGCTTCAGCAATATTATAATAATCTCCCCCATCAGAAAAACTATCAGGGGTGATATTTAAAATCCCCATAATATATGATCTACTTCCAAAATCAAACATTTGAACATCACTCCTTTATTTAAAAACAGTAATCAGCTAAACCTATACATTCAAAACCAAAAAATAAAATCATTACTCTTCACTAGCTATTGTTTTGACTTATATTTTTATTGTTTTTACTGTTTTTATTGTTTTTAGCTCTTCACTCTTTACTCTTTACTTTACTCTTTACTTTACTCTTTACTTTACTCTTTACTTTACTCTTCTTTTACTTCTTTTGATTTATACTGATCACTTTTTACTCGTCACTCTTTACTTTTTTGTCTTGATTTATACTGATCACTCTTCTCT
>JAWOFC010000060.1:0-2977 GCA_046482455.1 Halanaerobacter sp.
AAAGACAGGCAAAAAGTTAGAGATAGCAGTTAACTTATCACCGCGGCAGTTTAAGGATGAAGATTTGATCGCTAAAATAGATTATGCTTTGGAGCAAAGTGATTTAAAGCCTTGTTATCTGACTTTGGAGATTACTGAGAGTATAATAATGGAGAATATAGAGCAGAGTATTGAGACATTAGTGGAATTAAAAGAGCGGGGGATAAATGTTTCTGTAGATGACTTTGGAACAGGTTATTCTTCCTTGAATTATTTAAGTACTTTTCCCTTAGATGAATTAAAGATAGACCGTTCATTCATTATGGATATTCCTGATGACCAGGAGAAGATCTCTATTTCTAAAGCAGTTATAGAATTGGCCCATGCTTTGAATTTGAGTGTGACTGCTGAAGGAGTGGAGTTGTATGATCAGATTAAGTTCTTAAAAGAGCATAAATGTGAAAGACTGCAGGGCTATTACTATTCAAAACCTGTACCGCAAGATAAAATGCTTCATTTTTTAGAAGAGAAGAATGACTTTAAAATAGATGATGAATAAAAAACTGCTCCCTAGGGAGCAGTTTTTCTTATTCTCTTCTTTATTCTGTAGGCTGTCTAATGATTACAACACCAATCTTACCTTCAAAATCTTGAGGTGGATTAATCTCAAATTCATCTTCATCTACTTTGAAGTAGTTAACTCCATAAGTACTAATTTCAGTTGAATCAAATTTAGGCATTTGATCTAAATCAAAGTTAGAGTAATTATAGACTGGATTAGTTACATCAGCTAAATTATCAGTAACATTAGTAGTTATCCAGTTTAGATAAACTTTATTAAAGCTTTTGCCTGTATAATCAGCAATTACATCTTTGGGATCTTGAGAACTAGTTACGATTTCATAAACTATTTCAGTACCATAATTATCTACTAAATAGTTAGCAAATAATCCGGCTGCACCAGTAAATGGTAAGCTACCGTCATGAATTAATAGATTAACTTCAGATGTGTTATTTAAATATCCCGAGTGCTCATTATAGGCCCAATCATATCCTTTATCTATCGACCAACCTTTCTTGACAGGGCTAATATACTCCAAGACTTGTGGAGCAATTTGAGCTAATCCCTGGTCAATCCAAGCATCATTAGCAGTTCTTCCTGCTTTTGCTTTATCAACAAAGAAGTTAAGATGTTGATGTTGATGAGCAGCAGCAGTTAATAAAGTGTTGCAACTGCGGCTAGTATTTAGGTAAAACATTGGTTCTTCATTACCTAAATCAGGGTATAGATCAGCTGGATCAAAATATCCTGTCATCTGATAATTAGAGAAGTCATCTAATAAGACTGTAACTTTACCTTGAATATTCTTCTTATTAGTCAAAGCAGGACTGATTTTGTCATCAAATTCATTGATTAAATTCTGAACTCGCTCTTCACTTACATTAGCATCTTGAGCAGTAAATACATAAATGTTATCACCAACTCCAGCTAATTGAGCAGTTGTTTTCTCTTCATCACTTACTTTAGCTGGCAGCTTAAATGTCTTGCTATCTCCTTTTTCATAATCACGTTCTGGATTAGCAAAGTTAGTACCATGCTCTTTAATTAGTTCATTAGACTTGCGGCGTACTGGATAGACCTTATCGTAATCTAGACTATCCCAATTGAGATAGGAAAGTCCTACAATTGCTTCTTCTCCTTCTTTTAAATCATCAATTTCAACTGTATTTTGATCAGCATCAATTATATGCTGTCTGACAAGACCACCTTTTAGAGTAGCATCGACAGTAGTTGAAGATTCCTCTAAAGTAACTTCTTTAGTCCAATCTTCATAATTCGATTTACTGATATCAATTGTATAGTCTTTGGGTGTTAGATCTTTAAATGTAGCTTTATCAGTCGTCTTTTCTTCTATGACTGAATCATCATCTTTAACCTTAATTTCGGCTGGTAATTGATTATCATTAACATCAGAGACATTGATTTCTAAGTCCGCTTCTTCTTCTTCTTCTTTAGCTAATTTTATACTAGTTGTGAGATCATCTTCAATAGTTATTTCTTTAGTAAGATCTTGATAACCTTCTTTAGTTACAGCAAGTTCATAATCGCCAGGCGCTAAATCTTTTATTGTAAGTTTGCCTTCTTTAATCTCTTCAGTTTGATCAGTGCTATCTCCTGTTAGCTTTGCTGTAGCATCTAGTTCTTCACCTTCTTGATTCTGAACTTTTAGATCTAGATTATAAGTTGCTGCTTCTTTCTCTTCTTCAAGAGTAACTTCGTATTTAAGATCCTGTCCTTGTAGAGCAACAGTCTCTTCTAACGGGTCATAACCTTCTTTGGTAACTTCTACTTCATATTCACCAGCAGGTAATTCGCCGAATTTTGCTACTCCATTGCTGCTCTCTTTTGTACGGCTCCTACCGGCACGGCTTACTTTAATATCCGAAGTTAAATGTTCTCCATCTTCATCTTTGACTTCGAATCTGACAGAGCCTAGTCTCGGATTACATCCGACCACTAGTAATAAACTTGCTAATAAGATTGTCATTCCCAACATCTTAATCTTGCTTTTTCTCATATTATGCCCCCCTTTATAGAATATAGTCTCCCATTTAAGTTTTTTCTAGATATAAGAACAAATTCCTTTATTATTTTACTTTTTCTTAGGTAGTTTTTCAATATTTCTAGTTCTTAAAGCGCATTTCTTGTGAAATTTTGTTTTTTTTCTGTAGTATGTTATTATAATAACTAAAGTTATTATTTTTAACTCCTAATTGTCCATTCCCAATTTTCAAGTATCAATTAAAAAAGAAGGGGGGCAGGTTAAGGTAATGAAGAACAAGAATAAGGTTATTATGGCGGTAGTAACTTTAGGATTAACTGCTTTTATAATCAGATACTTTGGATTAATAGATTATATTAAATTAGATAATATCGTGAAAATGCAGCAGTTGATTAGAAGAATTGGTATCTGGGGACCAATTATTTATCTATTAT
>JAWOFC010000075.1:0-3947 GCA_046482455.1 Halanaerobacter sp.
CTTGGTGGTATGCATTTAGTCAATGCCGAAGAGAGTAGAATTGCATGGACAATTGAGCAGTTAGAAAGGATTGGTTTTGAGAGACTGATACCGATTCATTGTACAGGCAGCAGGGCAGTTAGAAAGATGGCAGCTGCTTTTGGAGATAGAGTTGAAATTAAATCTGTAGGTGATAGGATTAAAGTCTAAAAGAATAGCGGGCTGTAGCGCAGTTTGGTAGCGCACTACGCTGGGGGCGTAGGGGTCGCTGGTTCAAATCCAGTCAGCCCGACCAGTTATAAACATTGATATAATAGTAATTATAGCACTTTTGATTAAGTGCTATTTTTTTATTTTTTGAATATTAAGATTCTTTGCTAATAAAAGAGGTTGTAAAGTAAGAATCTAGAAATTCATAGGAAAGATGCGCTATTAAATCTAATAATTCGACATTAGCCTAAATGAGGTGATAATTTTGAAAATCAACTACCTAAATGGAAAAAAGATATATTATGCTGTCTTATCAGGCGCTAAACGAGTGATTAAAAATCGTAAATTGCTAAATGAAATCAATGTCTTTCCTATCCCAGATGGTGATACAGGGAGTAATTTAGCTTCGATGATGAAGCTAATTATGCAGCAAGTAAAGCCTAAAGATTCTAGTAAAGAGATGATGGAATCGATTGCTGATGCAGCTTTAGAAGGAGCTAGGGGAAATTCAGGGATTATTTTTGCTCAATTTCTAACTGCTTTAGCCCAAGAAGTTGAAGATGAGTTGGAACTATCGCCAAAAAGTTTTGTTAATTCTGTTAATCGAGCTGTACCCTATCTCTATGAAGCAGTGGCTGAGCCAGTAGAAGGGACGATGATTACTGTGATTCATGATTGGGCTGATTCTTTGGCTTTAGAAGAGGAGAAAGGAATTGATTTTATCGAACTATTATCATCTTCCTTGATTGCAGCTCAGAAGTCTTTGGAGCAGACGACTACTAAATTGAAGGCATTAGAGAAAGCAGAAGTGGTAGATGCTGGAGCCAAGGGATTTGTGAAGTTTTTAGAAGGAATGGTTGATTTTATGCAGGGTAAGGAGATTAAAGACTTTAAAAAAGGGGAGTTATTGGCTGCCCAAGAGGAGATGGCTGCTCTAGAAGATGAGCATCGGGCAGATGAATTTCGCTACTGTACTGAAGTCTTTTTAGCAGAATTAATAGTTAAGCCGCAGGAATTAAAAGATAACTTGAGTAGTTATGGTGACTCATTAGTTACCGCTGGCACTAAAAAACAGGCTCGGATTCATCTACATACCAATCAACCAGCTGAAGTAGTGCATGAATTAAGAGAGTGGGGCGTTATTACTCGCCAGAAGGTTGACGATATGTTTAAAGAAGCAGCAGTAGCTCATAATCAGAAGTATCCTATAGCCTTAGTCACTGATTCTATAGCTGACTTACCTCAGGAGGTAATTGATAGCTATCAAATTCAGGTAATTCCTCTTAATTTAATGCTTGGTGATAATAATTATTTGGACAAGGTAACTATTACAGCAGATAAGTTCTATTCTTTACTACAAGAGAGTGAAGAGCTAGCCTCTAGTTCTCAGCCTTCTTATAGGGATGTGGATAATCTCTTCTCTTTTTTAAGTAGTCACTATCAGTCAATACTTGTGATTACTGTAGCCGAGCAGTTAAGTGGGACGTGGAATCTGATTAATTCGGCAGCAGGAGAATATGAGGAAGAGGGAGTCGCGATTGAAGTTATCGATTCTAAATTGAATTCAGGTGCCCAAGGTTTAGTAGTTTTAGAGGCTGCAGAAAGAATAGCAGCGGGCCAAAGTTTCGATGAGGTCAGGGCAGAAGTGCAGAAAATAATTACGCGGACAGAAATATATGTTAGCGTGGAGACAGTAGAGTATATGGTAAAAGGGGGGCGGATTAGCCGCCCTAAAGGCTGGCTAGCTAAGCTATTGAACTTAAAACCGATTATTTCCTTAGATGAAGATGGAGCTGGTATTGCTTTCGATAAAGCTTTTAGCAGCGGCGGTTTGAAGAAAAAGATTAAAGGATTAGTGGCAGATATTGTAGAGCAAGAAGGAGTTAAACGTTATGCAGTTGTTCATGCCCAGGCGAGAGAAGAGGCAGAAGATTATGCTCAGAGACTAGAAGATTTAATTGGAGATCCGCCGGAGTATATTATGGAGATTTCGCCTGTAGTTGGTCTCAATTCTGGTCCAGGCAGTATAGCTGTTGCCTTAATTAAGGGGGGTTAGTATATGTTAGAGTTGTGGGGATTAATCTTAGTAGTAGTCTTGTATTTTACTTTCTTCTTTATTCTAGCTCAGAGCAGAGGGAATTATGGTTTAGTGGATGTAGGTTGGGGGACAGGCTTTATTGTAGTAGCGGTCTATTCTTTAGCCGCAGGCGGTGAGATTGACCCGCGTAAACTATTAGTAACAACCTTAGTTATTCTATGGGGTAGTCGCTTAAGTTATCATCTCTTCCAACGTAATTGGGGACAAGAAGAGGATTTTCGCTATCAAGAGATGAAAGCGGGCTGGGATAATGCAGCTTTAAATGCCTTCTTTCGTATCTTTATGCTGCAGGCAGTCATTCTGTTAATAATCAGTTCTCCAGTATCCTTTATTAATCTTGCGCCGTCCTTAGAAATCAGTTGGTGGGGTTATCTGGGTTTAGTAGTCTGGGGGATTGGTTACTTTTTTGAAGTAGTCGGTGATAAGCAGCTGCGTGATTTCTTGGCCCAGCGTAAAGATGAGGATGAGATTATGACAGAGGGTCTTTGGCGTTATACCCGCCATCCTAATTATTTTGGAGAATCAGTTATCTGGTGGGGAGTCTTTTTAATAGCTCTACCGCTGAAGTTGGGCTGGATGACTATTATTGGCCCAGTGGGGATTACCTATTTGCTGCTTTATGTATCTGGAGTACCGCTCTTAGAAGAAGCTTATGCAGATAATGAGCGCTATCAAGAATATAAAGAACGCACCAATAAATTCTTTCCTTGGTTTCCGGATGAAAATTAGCTTTAAATAACATATTAAATAATAAACATCTTTAGCTAAAAATGCTGTCAATTATTAATTGATCTTAAGGGGGCTAAATCATGATCGGTTATGTGAAGGCTTACTTAGTAGCAGTTTTTGTCTTTTTTAGTATTGATATGCTCTGGTTAGGAGTGGTAGCCAAGAGATTTTACCGCCAGCAGTTAGGTTTTATCCTAAAGGATAGTTATAATTTCTCAGCAGCTATAGTCTTCTATCTCTTCTTTATAAGCGGTCTTTTATTTTTTGTAATTAATAGAGCAGTCTCCCTAGGCAGTTGGAAGTATGCTCTGTTAACAGGAATGTTTTTTGGATTTATCACTTATGCTACTTATGATATGACCAATTTAGCTACTTTACAGGATTGGCCGCTACTGGTGACAGTAGTAGATATTATTTGGGGGAGTCTACTCTGTGCTCTAACTTCTGTAGTCAGTTATTTCATAATTAGATATTTTAATTTGCTTTAATTCCGGAGTCATGTCCGGAATTAAAGCAGATTAAAGAGGCATAAGCCATGCCTGCTCTGACTTGGGGATCATCTCCTTTATCTGTAGCTGCTGGGACTAGAGATTCTCCTGCATATTGAAGAGCCTTTAATGAGAGTGAATCTGTCATAGGAGAGGCTGTAGTAGATGTATAAGCTCCTAATAACTGAGTAATTGCATCAAGACCGCTAGCTGCAGTTATACTTGCTGGGCAAGAGGTAGTTAGGTCGGGGTCTAAAAGAGCAGTATTAGGGATGAAATTATCATGACGGAGATATTTTTTAAAACCATCTTCTCCGACAATGCCGTGACCAGTAATATCGACTAAATAGAAGATAAACTTGTCCTCTAATTTAATTAAGTCATATAAGTCGCCGCCGATTATAAACTGTGATATAATAGTGGTTATAGCACTTTTGATTAAG
>JAWOFC010000082.1:0-3841 GCA_046482455.1 Halanaerobacter sp.
TATCTTCTTGCTCTGCAGGAGAAATTCCAATTCCAGTATCACTTACCTCTAAAAATAGATCCATCTTCGTTTCATCTCGTTTAATCGTTTTTCCAACTATCTTGACATGACCCTCCTCAGTGAACTTAACAGCATTGCCAATTAAATTAAGCAGTATCTGCCGCAGTCTAGTTTCATCCAGTTTAATCCAAGTAGGCAGATCATCTGCAAGCTTAATTATAAAATTTAGACCTTTTTGATTAATCTTTTGGCTAAAGATCTCTTCCATCTCTTCTAATAAATTAGCTACATCAAAGTAATCATAGCTCATCTCCAACTTTCCAGCTTCAATTTTAGATAAATCCAAAATATCATTTATCAAAGTCAATAAATTATCACCAGCTGTCTTAATTGAATCTAAATAAACTTGCTGCTGCTTATCATCAATTTTTTCTGCTAATAGTTCACTAAAACCAATTACTGCATTGAGTGGAGTTCGAATTTCATGACTCATATTAGCTAAAAATTCAGATTTAGCCTGATTAGCTGCTTCTGCCTCTTGTTTTGCTATTTTTAATTCCTTATTTTTAGAATGTAACTTCTCTTCAACTTTTTTCTTTTCAGTAATATCTCTTATATTCCCATGCCATAGTACACTACCATCATCCATCTGCTGAGGTTTAGCTCTTCCCTCAACCCACCTTTCTCCTCTTTTTGGCAGCAAGACTCGGTATTCCTTGCGCCAGACTGTTAATTCTTCTGCTGAATTTCGTATAGAATTGACAACCTCTTCGTAATCATCAGGATGAATTCGTTCGAATACCTTAGAAGCATCTTCCATTACCTCTTTAGGAGTAACTTCATATATTTGATAGATTCCATCTGAAGCATAAGGAAAAGCTGAGCTCCCATCTGGGAATAATCGGTACTGATAAATAGTTCCTGGAGCTTGATTAGATAAATTTTCCAACAAATCTTTAGCTGCTTCAACTTCCTCTTGTTGTTTTCTCTCTTCTGTTATATCTTCGGCTGAGCAGACTACATATTCGACTTCCCCTTTTGCATTTAATTTCGGATTTTTAGTTATCGATAATAGTCTTTCTTCCCCCTTACTATTTGTAATTAATTCTTCAGTCTTAGTCTTCTTTTTTTCCTTAAAGACTCTAGAGTTGCTTTTTTTACAAACTTTTACTTCATCATCAGATAAAAAATATGACAACTGTTTATCTTCAATCTCTTCTTTATCTAAACCAAGAAATTCTGCATGGGCTTTATTAACCTTGCCATAAGTCTCTTCATCTTTTAAATACCAAATCTGTGTATCTATAGTATCTAATAATATTTTTCTTTCCTTTTGATGTTCTGTGAGGTTATAGCGTATAAAATAACTTAGAGATGCTATTGAAATATACGATATAAAATAAAAAGCAGAAAACATTTTACTCTGTTCCGATACATTTAAAATTAAAAATATCAACAGTACTAGAAATAAATTAACTATAACATTTAACCTATCTGCTTTAAAAATTAGATTAAATACAAAAATAACAATAATAGTAGTTAAAGCTAATTCTAATCTAAATCCTAATCTATAACTATAATAAAATAGTTGGAAGATAGATAACAAAGTTAAAAAATAAGTGATTCTTTCAATTCTCTTTTTTATCCAAGAAATATGATATGATAAGAAATAAATACACAGAAATAATAATATAATAAATATTCTCTGACTAATACCTATAGGATCATTAATTTTATCAAAATAATAATAAATTAAAAAATAAATTATATAACCTACAGGGGCTATTAATAATATTTTCCTATAAAATTTGATCCCTCTATTATTTGCACTCATGATTCCACCCCTTTATTAACTTAAATATACATAATACAACCTTATTATCTAAAATTAAACAATAAAATTGAAAATCCTTCTTAATAATCAAAAAATTAACCTGACCAATCCATGAGATCTCACATAAAGCTTGAATTAATTCTTAAAAAATAAAGAAGTGATATATCTCTAGAGATATATCACTTCAAAGCAAATTTATTTAATTTGGCTAAATTTATATTCTCTCCCAGCACAATTCGTGTGAATTAGCATTAGATTTTTATATTAGCTGCAAGAACTTTTCAACTAATTTAGGATCAAACTGTTCTCCAGCTTCTTTCTTTAATTCCTTTTTGCTCTCTTCTCTGCTCATAGCTTCTTTATAAGGACGCCCCCTAATCATTACATCATAAGCATCCACAATAGCTAAAATTCGAGATAAAAGTGGTATCTCTTCTCCTTGCAAAGATTCTGGATAACCACTGCCATCCCAATGTTCATGATGATGTAATATAGCTTTAGCTATATTAGCAAATTGTTCAGTTGCTGAAGTGAGATGATAACCAACTTGGGAGTGCTTCTTAACTTTCTCCCATTCATCTTCAGTTAAAGAACTAGGCTTTTTTAGTATTTCTTCAGGGACAGCTATCTTACCTATATCATGTAAAGTAGCTAAGACTAAAAGAGACTCCAGTTGATTGGTTGAAAGATTAATAGTTTCTTCAAATTGAAAAATAAGTCTCTGCATCTGCATTAAATGAGCCATACTCTCCAAAGATTCAGATTCTAATTTATTAATCAATGCCTTTATTATCTTAGATTTTTCTTTTTTACCTTCTTTTAATTTATTTTGATACATAACTTCATCAGCTTCTTTTCTTACTTCCCATAAGTCTTGCTCTGTTTTATCTTTTGTAGCCACACCTAAAGCTGCGGATAGCGGAACATCTAGACTAGATACTTGCTGACAGTTTCTTTTAATCCGCTCTTGAATCTCCTTAGCTTCTTCTTCTGTAGTCTGCGGCAAAAATATAATAAACTCATCTCCACCAAAACGAGCAATAATATCCTCATCACGACAAGTTTCTTGTAAAATTTCAGCTACTTTAATTAATAACTGATCACCAACTTGATGACCGAAGGTATCATTAATCAATTTTAATCCATTAACATCAGTCATGATTATGCTGATTGGTAACTGGCGTTTGGTATCTAAGCGTTCCATCTCTTTTTCTAAATAGTTGCGGTTATATAAATCTGTAAGTTGATCGTGATATGATATATAGCGAATCTTTTCTTTCTGTCTTTTTCTATTATTTATATCTTGAAATAAACCTACTGCTTTTATCGGCGTCCTATCTTTTTCTCTATCAATTACTTTTCCAGCTGCTTTAATCCACTTGTAGTCTCCTTTTTTAGTCTCTACTCTATATTCACTTTCAAAACTAGGGGTCACACCTTCAAAATGCTGATTTAACTTCTTAAGCACTCGTGCTTTATCTTCATTATGAATTAATTCTTTCCAAGTTTCAATACTAGCCTCTAATCCCTCAAATTCATAACCTAGCACCTTACACAACTTATCACTAAAGGTTATCTTCTTCTCTCGATTATCCCATTCCCAAAACCCGAGGTTAGCACCTTTAATTGATAGTTCTAATTTATCTTTCTGTTTTTTAAGTTTTCTTTCTCGCTCCTTTTGTTCTGTAATATCCTCATAGACTGCTACAATCTCACCACTAGATAACTTATAAACATAATTTTTCCTGTAACCAGAAATCCTCTCATCTTCATATCTTTTGATTGGATATTCTTCAGGTTTTCCGGTCTTATAAACTCTTTTTAAGACTTCAAACAAACCGAACTCCTTTATACCCGTAAATACTTCAGTAACTTTTTTATTTATAATCTCCTCTTTGTTTATATCTTCTATTTCTTGTCCTTTCTTATTTAAATCAACAAATCTAAAATTCTCTCCTTCATTTATAGCTTCAAAAACTGCTACTGCACAGTTTACATTATTTAATA
>JAWOFC010000258.1:0-3926 GCA_046482455.1 Halanaerobacter sp.
CTACTGCTTTAGAGTCTGAATTAGAGACAAGCGATTTGATTATCTTATCTGGGGGGAGTTCAGTGGGCATTAAGGATTTGACGATTGAAGTCTTAAATAGCCTAGGTCAGCCTGGAGTCTTAGTCCATGGTGTTTCGATTAAACCAGGTAAGCCAACTATCTTAGCTATTATAGATGATACTCCAATTATCGGTCTGCCGGGACATCCGACTTCAGCCCTGGTCGTCTTTGAGATAGTAGTAGCACCTATTATTCAGAAATTGGCCGGTAGAAGGGATGATGAGATTGGAGTTAAGAGTCAGGTTACAGCTAGGTTGAGCCGCAATTTAGCCTCTGATCCGGGACGGGAGGAATACATCCGCGTCAGTTTAGAGGAGAAAGATGGTGAGTTGTGGGCAGCTCCTAGTTTGGGGAAGTCCAGTCTGATTACGACAATGGTTGAAGCTGACGGCTTAGCTAAAGTAGGTTTAGGAAGAGAAGGGGTTAAGCAAGGGAGTGAGATTCCGGTGCTTTTGTTGTAGCAAGTAGGCAATTAGCAAAAAAAACAGCATATAGATTGCGCTCTTAATAAGCTCAAAGTAGAGCGACTAGGGCTACACGGAGGGTCTCTGTTTTTTGAGACCCGGAGGGCATTAATAAGCTGTCAGCTGTCAGCTATCAGCGGTCAGCTAAAAGAATAAAGAAAAGCTATGAGTAGCAAGTAGGCAATTAGCAAAAAGAACAGCATATAGATTGCGTAGATTAAATTGAAATAAGTAGAGCGAAATGGGCTACACGGAGGGTCTCTGTTTTTTGAGACCCGGAAGGCATTAATAAGCTGTCAGCTGTCAGTGGTCAGCTGAAAATAAAACAAGCTGTTAACTATGAATTGCTGATAGCTGATGACTGAAGACTGATAGCTGAATTTTTGTTAGGGGGTTAAAAATGGGAAGAGATATCTATTTAGACAATATATCCGTTGAAGATGCAGAAGATAAATGGTATTCAAAGCTAGATTTAGAACCATGTAGAGAAGAAATAGATGTTAGAGAAGCACGGGGACGAATTACTGCGCAAAAGATAACTTCTAATCTCTCTGCTCCGCATTATCATGCTTCGGCAATGGATGGAATTGCTGTTATAGCCCAAGAGACTGCAGGAGCTTCAGAAAAGGATCCAATCTCTTTAGAAAAAGGTACAGATTACGAACTGATTGATACTGGTGATCCCGTACCAGAGAGATTTAATGCTGTGATTATGATTGAAGATGTTAATCAAGTTACTGCAGATAAGGTTGAGATTGAAACAGGGGTAACTCCGTGGCAGAATGTCAGGACAGTAGGAGAGAGTCTAGTTCAAGGTGCACTGATTCTGCCGGCCGGTCATGAACTGCAGGCTTATGATATAGGTTTAGTTTTGGAAGGTGGAGTGACTGAAGTTGAAGTCTATTCTAAGCCGCAAGTAGAGATTATCCCGACTGGGACGGAGTTAATAGAACCGGGAACTGCTCCTCAACCGGGGGATATAATAGAGTATAACTCCCATGTTTTAGGTAATCTAGTAGAAAAGTGGGGTGCAGAAGCATTAAGAAGTGAAATTGTAGCTGATGATTATGAGTTGATAAAAGAGGAGGTGGAGCAAAGAGTTGCAGAGAGAGATTTAGTAGTTATTACAGCTGGTTCTTCAGCCGGACGAGAAGACTTTACAGCTCAGGTTATAGATGAGTTAGGAGAAGTAATAGTGCATGGGGTGAGTATGAAACCAGGTGGTCCAGTCATTTTAGGTCAGATCAAAGAAACGCCAGTCATAGGAGTACCGGGTTATCCTGTGGCAGCTGCTTTGACCTTTAGATTATTTGTCCGCTCTTTAATCTATCAATTGCTAGGTAAAGAAGAGCCGGAAAAGAGAGAAGCAAGAGCTAAAGTAGGAACTAAAGTTGTATCTAGTTTAGGGGCTAGAGAGTATGTGCGGGTTAAATTAAGCGAGCTTAATGGTGAGCAGACAGCTATCCCCTTATCTAGAGCTTCAGGACAGATGGGTTCGCTAGTAGAAGCAGATGCTTTGCTGGCTATCTCTGAATTTAGTGAAGGAGTAGCACGGGGTGATGAAGTCAAAGTAGAGCTATTGACTACTCCGCGGCCTGAGAAGACATTAGTTATGAGCGGTAGTAATGACTTAACTTTAGATATTCTTAAGAATCAATTAGCCCAAGCAGGAATTGATCTTATCACAAAATCTAGTGGCAGTATGGGCGGTTTGACAGCCTTGAAGAGAAAGGAAGCCCATTTAGCTGGAGCTCATTTGCTTGATGCTGAGACAGGAGAGTATAATCACTCTTATGTGGAGAAGCATCTGCCTAAACGGGAGACAAGCTTAATTAACTTAGTCTATCGCCAACAGGGATTGATGCTTAGAAAAGAGAATGCTGAGCTCGTAGGGGGCATTGAGGATTTGGCCCAGAGTGAGCTCTTATTTATGAACCGCCAGCGGGGAGCAGGAACGAGAGTTTTATTTGATTATAAACTAGAAGAAGCAGGAATTAGTCCCGCTGAGATTAAAGGTTATAACCGTGTTGAATATACTCATATGACTCTAGCTGCAGCAGTAGCAAATGGGGGAGCAGATGTAGGTTTAGGAGTCTTAGCAGCTGCCCAAGCCTTTGATTTAGAATTTATTCCTATTGCTGAAGAGAGATATGACCTAATAATCCCCCATGAATACCAAAAGGATAGTCGAATTGAGAAGTTATTAGAGATAATAGGCAGTACAGAATTTAAAGATAGAGTAGTCTCTTTACCAGGCTATCGGACTGCTAAAACAGGGCAGGTGATGAAGAATGACTGAGTTTATTGACCAGTATGGTCGCAGGATAGATTATTTAAGGATTTCAATTACTGATAGATGTAATTTGCGCTGCCGGTACTGTATGCCGGCTGAAGGGATAGAGACAATAGCCCATGAAGAGGTCTTAAGTTATGAAGAGATTAGCAAAATTGTTAAGGCAGGAGCAGAGTTAGGAATTAAGAAGATCAGATTAACAGGCGGTGAGCCTTTAGCAAGAAAAGGCGCTGCTCATTTAGTTGCGACCCTAAATAAGATTGAAGGAATTGAAGAGATAGCAATGACGACGAATGGTATCTTACTCTCTAAATATGGTAAAGAATTGGTCGAAGCTGGTTTGGAGCGGGTAAATATCAGTTTGGACTCTTTAGATCCTGAAAAGTTTAAAGAGATAACCCGCTTTGATAAGTATCAACAAGTGATTGAGGGGATTAAGACTGCTTTAGAGGTGGGCTTAGATCCTGTTAAGATTAATGTAGTAGTGATGCAGGGGATTAATGATGATGAGATACTGGACTTTGTTAATTTAACGAGAGAGTATGATCTGCATGTGAGATTTATTGAATTTATGCCCTCTGGTGATAAGAAGGCAGAACAAGAAGAACGTTATATAGGACTTGATAAGATTAAAGAGAGAATTAAGCGAGAAGAAAAGATAATGCCGACAGATTTTGATACAGGTAATGGACCAGCCTATTATTATCAAGTTAAGGATAGTTTGGGTTCGATTGGCTTTATTAGTGCAATTAGTAATCATTTCTGCAGTGAATGTAATCGCTTGAGGTTGACTGCAAAGGGGCAGTTAAGACCTTGTCTCTTCAGTGAAGATGAGTTGGATTTAACAAGAGCTCTAGATAAGGATAAAGAAGCTCTTAAAGAGAAGTTTATTGAGACAGTGGAACAAAAGCCAAAAGGACATTCTTTAGGTGCGGAGGATGAATTCCTTAAGAATATGTCTCAGATAGGGGGATAAGATGGATAAATTAAGTCATTTTGATGAAGAAGGCCGATCAAGAATGGTTGATGTCAGCAGTAAAGATGATACTAAACGAGTTGCAGTAGCTAAAGGAGAAGTTAGAGTTAGTCCTAAGACATTAGAACTGATT
>JAWOFC010000262.1:0-2863 GCA_046482455.1 Halanaerobacter sp.
TAAACTAATCGGTGAGGCAGAAATAGCAGCCGGGAGTTTCTCCTATCCGCTCTTAGATAGAACGATTAGTAATTTAAATGGAGAGCTTGAATTTAATAATAATCAATTACTACTAAAAGATATTACTGGTTATTATGGTAGTGGTGATTTTGAAGCTGGGGGTAGTATTGATTTAGAAGGACTGCGCCCTAAAAACTATGACTTAAAGTTAAACGGAGAAGAGATAGCTTTTGAGCATGGTTCATGGCAGGGTTTAAATGATTTAGATATCTCAATTACCGGTACCGGTCTAAGACCAGAGATTGAAGGTGAGATTGAAGCTTATGATACAGAATTTAGACTACCCCTAGACTGGCCTGGGTTCGGTGATGGTGAAGGTGTAGATACGCTTAAACCCCAACTTGATCTAACAGTCACACCTGACAATGATGTGCGGGTAGTAAATCAAAATATCGATATTTTAGTCCAGCGCGGAAGTCTGAATTTGAGAACAATCGATGATGAAGTCAAATTAATTGGCGAGTTAAACTCTAATCAAGGCCGCTTTACCTACTATAATACTGAGTTTGAATTAGAAGAAGGTCAGGCTACCTTTCGGCAGTATGATTACATGCCTAACTTAGAGTTAGAAGCAACTACTGAGATCTATGACCGCACTATTGCTGAAGATGATAATAACTTCTCTGACCCTTATCATAGTATTGATCTGAATCTGACTGGTCCAGCTGACCAGCTTAATTATCAGTTCAGTTCGGATTCTAATATCTCCCAAGATAAGATTCTGGACCTATTAACAGGACAAGGAGGGATTGGTAATCTATTAGAGAAGGACTACCAAGATGCCTTGACTTCAGAGCTAAGACGTGTAATTGGAGAAGGAATTAAGACAGAAGTTATTAATAAAGTAGAGCGTTCCTTTGAAAAGTCTTTTGATTTAGATCAAGTGCGGATTAAATCTTTATTAGAGAGTAGTGATAATGTTGAAGTAGAGATTGGGAAGTATCTCTTTAATAATTTCATGCTAAAGTATAATCATTCATTCTTAGAAGAGGATAAGAATGTCGGTTTTGAGTACTATTTCAACCATGGTCTAGATAATTTGATGATTCAAGGTAATTATAATAATGAAGGAGAGTATGAACTAGGTTTAGAGGCTTCGATACCATTTGAATAAATTTTTGATTAAATAAGGAGGAAGTATTCTATGAAGAGAAAGCTGCTAGCAGTTAATTTTGCACTTATACTCATAATATTATTAAACTGTACTGCTTTAGCTGCTCAAAGCCAAGAAATAAATAATAAAGTTAAAGAATTAGCAGGAAAAGAAGTCACTGCTATTGAAATTAAAGGAAATAAGGTGGTTGATGATGAAGAGGTATTAAAAGAGATAGAGACTACAGTCTCTTCTAGCATAGATCCTGAGAAGTTAAAAAAAGATCTACAGGCCATTTTTGATCTAGGCTATTTTTTCGATGTACAGGTGCTATTTGAAGAAGAGCAGGATGGACTTAAAGTAATCTTTGAAGTGATTGAAAATCCTGAGATTGAGAAAATAAAGATAGAAGGAAATCAACATCTGAGCAAGAGTAAAATAAAGGATATCTTAGGTTTTAAGCTGCCGGAAGTATTAAATGTTAATCAGCTTAATCAAAGTATGAAAGATGTCAATCAATACTATCGTGAGCAGGGATATTTGCTGGCGAGTATAACTGATGTTACAATAAAAGAAGATGATGAGTTACACTTAACAATCAATGAAGGCTTTATTAATAGTATTAAGATCAAAGGCAATGATAAGACTAAAGATTATGTTATTAGACGGGAGATGTCTACTCAAGCAGGAGAGATTTTGAATTTAGAAGAGCTTAGAGAGGATATTAATAGTCTTTATCGCTTAGGCTATTTTAAGAGTATTATTCCGGAGTTTAAGCATTTAGAAGATTCGAATAAGGTTGATGTAGTGATTAAAGTAGAAGAGGCTAAGACAGGCAGTTTTAATGTAGGAGCTGGTTATAGTTCTGCTGCTAAGTTCACCGGAATGATCAATGTTGAGAAGGATAATTTAAGTGGGCGCGGTCAAAAGGTTAATCTGAATTGGGAGTTTGGGGGGGAGAGGAATAATTTTGAGATTGGTTTCTATGAACCCTGGGCTTTAGGCACTGAGACTAGTTTAGACTTTAATCTCTATGATAAGAATGAGACGACTGAAGATGATGTAGATGTTAGTACAGAAGGTGGTAATGTAACGATTGGACGACCATTAACTTCTAAGACTAAAGGCTATTTGGATTTAGAATATAATACAATCAAAGAAGAGTATGATGATGGAGACAGCAGCTCTGATAACACTATGAGTCTTACACTGCGTACTATTCGTGATACCCGCGATGATATCTTTAAGCCCCGCCAAGGATCTAGACAAGAGATCGCAGTTAAGAAGTCAGGTCTGTGGGGCACTACAGACTATGCGAAGTATAGATTAGATTGGAGAAAGTACTTGCCGGTGAGCGATGAAGATAGTCTAGCCTTTAGATTCAAAATGGCAACTAGTGAAGGAGATCTGCCGAGTAGCGAGCGGTATTATCTATCTTCTTTAGATGCTGTCAGAGGCTATAATGACGATTACTATAAAGCAAAGGATACTACAGGAGATGGTAGTACTGACTATTTACCTGAAGAGAATGGATTTATAGGTGAATCTTTAGTCTTAGCTAATTTAGAGTACCGCAAAAAATTATGGGATAATATAACAGGCGTTACTTTCCTAGATGTAGGAAATGCCTTCGAGAGAGATGATTTTGCTATAGATAATTTTAATTATTCTCTAGGTTTAGGAATTAGATTTGATACTCCTGTGGGGCAG
>JAWOFC010000285.1:0-3399 GCA_046482455.1 Halanaerobacter sp.
CTTTTTTATATGCTGCAGCATTAATTTCTTTCTGTTCTTTTTCTGCTTGAGCATCGATGATTCTCTTTTCTTTATCTGCTTCTGCTTTAATAACAGCTTGTTCTTTATCTATCTTTTCTTGCTCTACTTCATTGACCTTCTTAACTTTCATATTTTCTGAAGCAACTTTTTGCTCTTCTTTAGCAATTGCTATCTCCTTTGTTTTTTCTCGTTTAGAGATTGCTTCATCTCGCTCAATCTCTCTATCAGTAGCTGCTTGGTCTGATTCTGCTTCTTTAACGCGGGCTTCTTTTTTGCGATTGGCATTATCCATCCTTGTTTCTGATTCAATTTGGACTTCACGGCGTCGAGAAATATTAGAGATAACCTTTGAATCAGGTGTATCCTGAAAGTCTACTAGAGCAAAACTGACTAATTTCAACCCCCATTCATGTAAATCATCTCTAATCTCCTCTTCAACTTCTTCTGACATTCTTTTTTTGTTTGCCCGAACATCTGTTACACTATACTTCACTGTAACTGCTCTAATAGCTGATTTAATAATCTCTTTTAACTGTTCTCGTAGTTCTTGGTCTGTAGTAAATGTTTCTCCGGACTTAGATGCATCATTAATACGGTATTTAGTAGAGGAGTTAACTAAGTAACGAGCTTGGTCTTTTTCATATGTTTCTTGGTCTTCTATGACTAGTTCTTTGATTGTAACATCCATCTGTCTGACTGAACGCCCAATTAATGGTATCCAAGATGGAATATAAAAGTACCAACTCTTTCCGCTATTGCGTCTTAATTTTTCATCAGATGCACAGACCATTCTTTTATTAGGTGTTACTACTAAATGAGCTTCTCCTGCTGGAACAATCTTATAAACACTAGTAATTAAAATAATAAATAATAAAGCAACGCCGCCGATTAGCCATGTTAACATATTATCAGCCCCCAGTTTAGTTTATTTTTTCTTCAGCATAGATCTCAATTTCACTATTTCTATACTTAGTTAAAATTTCTGATGAAATCAAAATTGTCTTCAATCTGCCATCTGTTTCATAACTAGCTAAGATATCATTTTCACTTTTAAATTCCTGTAATGCTTTTTTAAAATCGTCTTTACTATTAAAGACTAACTCTTCTTCATTATAGCGTCGTAGAGTAAAGTCTTTATAGTTGTTCATAGAGCACCCTCCTTTCTATTAAATAGAATTAATGTAAAAAAATAGAATTACAACTATTAGGATAACATAGATTATAAAAAAAGTGAAGGAGAGATTTGTAATAGAAATTGATTAAGAAATTAATTTGCTCTAGGGGTTTGAATTTTGAATTATTTATCCTATAATAAGTGTAGGTTGCTTAGTAGTTTAATATTTTTCCTACTAACTACTTAAAAGGAGGAAAATAATATGGCACAAGTAAATATTAATCAGGCAAGTCAAGACCGATTGACGTCTTTAGAACATGTAGGACCTGTTTTAGCAGAACGGATAGTAGACTATCGGCAAGATAATGATGGATTTAGAAAATTAAATGATTTAAAAGATGTTAAAGGAATTGGCAATAAACTATATTCAGATATTAAAGAAACAAACCAATTAAAATTAAGTCCTACGGATGAAGTAGCTGATGAAGGAATAAAAGAGTCAGCAAAAGAGGTTGAAGTAACTAGAGAAGCAAAAGTAGAACTTGATATTCCACCTGCTGACCGTATAGAGGATGTAGAAAAAACTTGGAATAATGACGATAAATCAACTAGCGTAGAAGAAAAATCAAGAGATGAACATTGTCCAGCTTTACGCAGTTGTCCAGTCTATAAAGAGGATTATTGTGAAGGAAATTATACGGAATGTGCTCGCTATAAGATAATTTCTTCTTCTTTGGGCTCTAGTCATATACCTGAAATTTTATTACCTACTGAAAAAGAAAGAGCAGAAGCAATCTTAGAAAATAATATGTAATTAATAATCCCTACTTTAAAGTAGGGATTATTAATTTTAGTTTAAGACTATTTACTTTTTCGGTATTCAGTTAAACTAACTACTTTATCCTCTTCTTTATTCGTAACTCCCGTTTTGCTTTCTGGGGTAGAATTATTTTTAAGGGATGCGTTCAATTTTTCATCATTGTGAGCTTTATTATAAGAGCCGCCATGTAAGCGTTTATATAAGTCCCTTTCTTCAGGAGTTAAATTCTTAAGTAAATTCTCCCTCAACTCTTCTTTCTTTTCTTCAATATTATCTATTAATGACTGTTGTTGCGGGGCTAAAGATTTATAAATCTGCTTGTCTAATAAACTTTCAAAATTAGATTTAGCATTAATCAACTCTTCTAGTGTCCAATTTCCAACTACGAGCTGCTCTAACATATTATTATGAGCATTATTTTTGGCAGTAGCAATCATTTTATCACACTTATATGTCTCTTGACCTAAATCAATCTCTATTTTATTGATAGTAATCCCTCCTTTGTAATTTTGTTTGACTAATTTTAATTATAACATATTTAGCTACTATTTTTAAATAATACTCATTGAAGCAAAAATAAATTTATATTATAATGTTAATAGTATTTAAATCTAAATTCATTGGAAGGGGGAACGATATGAAATTAAAATTTATGATTTTATTTCTGTTTGTAACTTTAGTTTTCACTATTACAGCATGTAACTCTAAGTTGGAGAATAAAGGAACGTTAATCTATAAAACTTCTCAGAAGATAGAGGGAGAATGGCAGCAAGAAGATTATTCAGACGATAGTCAATTTATTACTTTGACTCCTAGTAATCTTGAAAGGCAAAAAGAGAGACTAAGAAATATAGAAGGACTATCTTTGGATGGTGGATTAGCAGTTTATGTAACATTAGGAGAATGTCCTACTGGTGGTTATAATATTCAAATTGGAGAGATTAGAAAAGCTGATGAGACTTTAGTAGTCACTATTAAAGCTATTAGTCCTGCTCCAGATGAGATGGTAACTCAAGTTATTACTTATCCTTATGATCTGGTTCGTCTATCTGCTTCTGAAGTAGAAGATATAAAACGAGTCTTGTTTTATAAAGAGTCAGGAGAAGAAATAAAAAAAGAAAAAATTTAAAGTATTAAATTTTTTCTTAAAGCAATAATAGTAGTAGGGGGATAAAATGAGACCACAGCATATAATAAATTTAGCACCAAAAACCTATAATTTATTAGAAGAAATAGCTGAAAATAGAGGAGCGACCATTAATGAAGTAGTAGTTCAACTAGTGCACAAACATCATGAAACCATTGATTTAGCTACTGGCTTAGATGCTGTCCCTTCTATTTTGGTCAATGAAGAAGTCCTAGAACGTAGTTTCGCCAACTCGGTGCTGGGAGTCACAGTCTCGACACCGCCGTCGGGGTCTTGGATATCGAGATCGAAGCCGAC
>JAWOFC010000003.1:0-4863 GCA_046482455.1 Halanaerobacter sp.
GCCCCCTTGAGCTCGTTTAGTAGTATAAAAGGGCTCAAAAATCTTTGTTTGTTCCTCTTTCTCCATCCCTCGCCCATTATCACTATATTGTAATTCTACTACTCTATCCCTTTCTAAAATCTCAATCTCTATTACTCCTTCTTCCTGCTCTTCAAAGGCATGACGCAGTGAATTAACAGTCAAATTAGTAATCACTTGAGAAATAGTCCCAGGATAAGTATTAACCTCTAAATCATCTGGCCCATTAATCGTAACTTTATGTTTTGTATGTTTTAATTTAGGTTGTAGGCTGATTAACACATCTCTGAGATACTCTTTTAATTTAAATCTTCTCTTTTTATTATCTGTTCTATCAACTGCTACTTGCTTAAAGTTACTTATTAATTCAGAAGCATTATTTAAGTTCTTTAATATCATATCTGAAGTACTATTCATTGTTTCTAGATATTTTTCTAAATCCTCACGACTCATTTGATTCTCATTATACAGACCAATAATCTTTTTAGTCTCATCTGCAATATGTGATGCAGCAGTAATACCTACTCCAATAGGTGTATTAATTTCATGGGCTACCCCTGCTACTAAACGACCTAATGCCGCCAACTTTTCTGACTGTACTAACTGTTTTTGAGTCCTTTGTAAAGCCTTTTCTTTCTTCTTACGCTCACTAATATCACGAGCAAAAGCTTCAAAAATAGGCTGCTCAAGCTTATCAACATAAGTGACACTTATTTCCAAATCTTTAATTGTACCATCCTTACACTGGTATCTGGTTTCAAACCTTGCCTTGCCTTCTTTTTTAATCTCTTGCAGCTTTTCTGCAATTGAAACCTGATCTCTAGTTATATCTAAATCATTAATATTTAAATCCATAATTTCCATTAAAGAATAACCAAACATATCTTTAAAAGCTTCATTTGATTCTAAAATATTTCCTTTAACATCCATAATCCAGAAAGCATCCATTGATGTCTGTAAAATAGTATTAATTCTATTGCGCTGTTTTCGTAATTCATCTAAAAAATCTTCATTTTCTCGATAAGCCTTCTTTAATTCATTATGTTGTTCTTTATACTCTGTAACATCATGAGCGAAGACTAAAAAAACAGCTTCTTTTAACTGATCAATTTTAGTAACTGTAATTTCAAAGTGTTTTACATCACCTGCAGCAGTCTTGAATTTTCTTTCTGCACAATAACTTTCTTCAGTTGATGTAACATCTAATTCATCTAATAATTGATTTTCTACTTCTAAATCCTCTAATTTCATATTTAATAATTTATCTTCCGAATAATTTAAGCTTTTAACTAGATTTTGATTAACCTTCAAGATCTCTCCTTGACTGTTAACGATTAAAGAAGCATCTACAATAAAATCTAGCAGAACATCAAAATACTCAGAGTTATCAATTATATAATTTAAAAAGTTATTCTTATAACTCATTTATATAATCCCTCCGCCCTAAAATAAAATAATCATCCCTACTGTTAAAGCAAGGATGATTCCAAAAGTTACTAAAATTTATTTACATTCATCACAATAACCAAAAAATTCTGTGCGATGGAAATTGACTTCACCATCAATTTCTCCTTCTGCTTTCTCCTCTAGTTCAACTTTAACATCTAGGTCAAGGTCTCTCACCTTTCCACATTCCACACATCTAAAGTGATAATGATTCTCCGGTATACCATCAAATCTACTATGGTCACTACCATAATTCAGTTCCATAATCTTACCCATTTCCTCTAAAACATTCAAATTACGATAAACAGTGCCTAAACTAATATTTGGAATCTCTTCTTTAACCTCTTCATAGATCCAATCCGCTGTCGGGTGACAATCTGTCTCTCGCAACACTTCCAATATCTTCTTGCGCTGCTTAGTCATACGCCTCTGTTTAGTTTTAGCAACCATAATTTATACCTCTCTCTATAATAATAATAGTTCTTGATAGATAGTCTTTTCTGTATCATAACAAATAATTTTACTAAAGTCAACATTATTTAATTAAGATTATTATTATAAAAAAATTGATAATAATCTCTAATCCTGTTTAAACTAAGATTAATTTCGCTGATTCTTAGCTAAATTAACAACAGCTTTCATATCTAAATTTTTAGTCTTTTGCTTTTATGAGTTTGTATTTAATTGTTCATTCTCCATTATCAATTGTCAATTAATTTAGCCGAGAATGCTAATTATATAATTAGAGGTGATATTAATTGAAAGAAGTGATTGAAAGACATAAGGTAGCAATTATTGGTGCAGGAAATGTAGGCGCAACTACTGCTTATACACTAATGATTCAAGGTGCTGCAGCCGAAATAGTTTTAATAGATACCAACCAAGAAAAAGCAGAAGGCGAAGCATTGGATTTAATGCACGGTTCATCTTTAGTTCAGCCCGTAGAAATCTCTGCTGGTGATTATTCAAGCTGTCAATATGCTGATATAATAATTATTACTGCAGGTGCTAAGCAAGAAACTAATGAAACAAGATTGGATCTGTTAAAGAAGAATATTGAAGTTTTCAAAGAGATCATCCCCAATATTACTAAGTATAATCAAGATGCAATTTTATTAGTAGTTACTAATCCTGTCGATATCTTAACCTATGTTACATTAAAATTATCTAATTTTCCTAAAAATAAAGTTATTGGTTCAGGAACTGTCTTAGATAGCTCTAGATTCAGAACATTAATCAGTAATCACTGCCAAGTAGCTGCTAATAATGTCCACGGCTATATAATTGGAGAACATGGAGATAGCGAAGTTCCAATCTGGAGTCTAACTAATATTGCTGGCACCTCTTTGCATAGCTACTGTCCTATCTGTGATCATAATTGCAAAGGAGACTTAAAAGATATTGGCAGTGCAGTAAAAAATTCTGCTTATGAAATAATTGAAAAGAAAGGAGCAACTTTTTATGCTGTAGCCCTAGCAGTAGCTAGAATTGTACGCAGTATCTTGAGAGATGAGAATTCTATCTTAAGTATTTCTAGCTATCTCGATGGTCAATATGGAGTAGAAGATATCTGTCTTAGTTTGCCCACAATTCTTAATTCTAATGGAGTCAAG
The DNA here is from genome assembly GCA_046482455.1 of Halanaerobacter sp. Lineage (GTDB taxonomy): Bacteria > Bacillota > Halanaerobiia > Halobacteroidales > Halobacteroidaceae > Halanaerobacter. Next base: position 3,078 of record JAWOFC010000003.1, read on the forward strand.
CAGGTATTAAATCTTCCTTTAGATACAGAAGAAGAGAAAGGATTTATCAAATCTGCTCAGAAATTGAAATCAATAGTAACAGATTTAGACTTAAAGAGCCAAGAATTTTAAATCTATTTTCTAATTTATCTCTTGACAAATAAAAAGACTAATGGTATATTATTAAATGTTGCAAGAAAAGAGCAGGTCAGGATTTTCATATTTAATTTTGAAAATTTCTTGACAGAGTTTGAAAAATAACTTATAATAGCAATTGTCGCATTAAATTTGCAGCAGAAAAAATATCTTCGGAGCATGGCTCAGTTTGGCAGAGCACCTGGTTTGGGACCAGGGGGTCGCAGGTTCAAATCCTGCTGCTCCGACCAGTTTAGTATGTGCGCCCGTAGCTCAACTGGATAGAGTAGCAGACTTCGAATCTGAAGGTTGGAGGTTCGAGTCCTCCCGGGCGTGCCATAGAATTGACTATTCTCAATTATTTTATGGGCCATTAGCTCAGCTGGTAGAGCATCGGACTTTTAATCCGGGTGTCGGAGGTTCAAATCCTCCATGGCTCACCATCTAATCTAAACTATTCAGGCCCCCATCGTCTAGTGGCCTAGGATACTGGGTTTTCATCTCAGCGGCAGGGGTTCGAATCCCCTTGGGGGTACCATGTAATATTGTATAAGGTACTCAAATTACTCTTAATTATGCAATTATGCAATATATTGAGTGATTTGCAATACACGAAGAGTTTTTGCTTGCAAAAACTCGGAGGGGTACCAATTAGATTTCAAACTTAAGTTTGAAATCTAAAGTTAACAGTAAAGCAGTTAACAGTGAACAGTGAACAGTTAAAGTCAAAAGCAAAAAAATAAGATAAGAGCTAGTTAAATATCTAGTTTTGGTTTTGAATTATCTTTTAACTGTAAACTGTAGACTATAAACTGTAAACTGAAGTTAAGTTGTGGGGACGTGGTGTAGTTGGTCAACACGCCGGCCTGTCACGCCGGAGATCGCGAGTTCAAATCTCGTCGTCCTCGCCATTTTGCTGGCGTAGCTCAGTTGGTAGAGCAGCTGACTTGTAATCAGCAGGTCATCGGTTCAAATCCGATCGCCAGCTCCATTTAATACAATTGACAATGTAAAATTGATAATTAAAACAGAAAAAGAAATAGGTTTATTATTTTATTTAGGTTTTGAAGTTAATTGTCAATTATTAATTATCAATTGCTAATTGAATATCATGGAGGGGTTCCTGAGTCTGGTCAAAGGGAGCAGACTGTAAATCTGCCGGCGCTGCCTTCAGAGGTTCGAATCCTCTCCCCTCCACCATTTTGAAGAACTAGCCTAGTAAGGCTGGTTTTTCTGCTTTTTTTGACTACTTCAAGAAAGAATAGAGCTGATAATATAAGTTATTAGCTGCTGCTACTCCATACTCAGTATAGACTACTGTCCCATCTTTAATCAATTTTAACATTGGAACACTAGTGATTTTATATTCTTCTTTTATTTCTGGATTTTCATTTATAATACATTCCCCTACAGTTAAGTCTGGAAACTCATCTATAATCTCTCTTAGATTCTGTTTTGCCAAGCCGCAGTATCCGCAGTCTGGATTAGAGAATATGATTAAGAGATTATTGTTCTTACTTATCATCTCTGTTATATTTTTTGAATCAATCTCTTTAAACTTTTTCATATTAACCACCTCTATATAGCTATCAGCTGTGAGCAGTCAGCTTTCAGCCTAATCAAAAGCAATAATTGGTTAAGCTTATAGCTTGTTAGCATTTGACTTAGCTGA
>JAWOFC010000065.1:0-3587 GCA_046482455.1 Halanaerobacter sp.
ATCATTAGTAATAGAATATTCCATAAGTCTATTCTTTTGGCGGTCTAAATTGCCGCTCTTCTTTTGTTTATTGGTTGAAACTCTAGCATAAATACAGACTCTAGTTTCTTCGCTGTCATTTTCCTCAATACCTAGATATTCATTTAGCTGCTTTTTACTGTATCTTCGATGTCCACCTGAAGTTCGGATAGGAGAACACCAAACTTCAAATCAAAAGCCAAGTGTTTTTAAAATGTTTTAAGTAGTTTTAAACATTATATTGCAAGCAGCTTAAACCTCCTCTTATAATTTATATACCTTCTTTTTAACTATGGTTCAACTTATTAGCCAGCCAATTACCAAAAGTCTGCACACTCTGCACTAATACAATTAATAAAATCACTGTCTTGACCATAATTACAGTCTCAAAACGATGATAGCCGTAGCGAACTGCAATATCTCCTAAACCACCTGCTCCAATTGCTCCTGCAATAGCAGAAAATCCAATTAGAGTAATCGTAGTAATTGTTAATCCTAAAATTAAAGATGGCAGTGCCTCAGGTAATAAAACCTTAGTAATAATCTCCCAAGCAGTAGCTCCCATTGATTGAGCTGCTTCTATAACACCTTGGTCTACTTCTTTCAATGAACTCTCTACAATTCGCCCAATAAAAGGGATTGCTGCAATCGTTAAAGGTACTACAGCCGCTGTCGTTCCAATAGAAGTACCAACTAATACCCTAGTAAAAGGAATCAAGGCTACCATTAAGACTATAAAAGGTATTGAACGTACAATATTAATAATCGAGCTTAAGAGAAAGTTAATATATTTATTCTCTAAAATGTTATTCTCTTCTGTAACAACAACACCTACTCCCAATGGAACTCCTAATAGAGTAGAAATCACCATTGAAACCCCAACCATATAGAAGGTCTGCTGGATTCCTGTCCACAGCAGTGACCAATCTCTAGTAATGAACGCTAACAGACTCTTCATCAGTAATCACCTCTATTCTTATATTCTCATTTTCTTGCATAAAAGTAATTGCCGATTCAATCTGGTCGCGATCTCCTGTTAACTCAATAATTAAAGTACCAAAAGGAATACCTTGTATCTTATCTATATTACCATACAAGATATTGGCATCAATTTGATATTTACGTACCAGATCAGAGACTAGAGGTTTACTAGCTGAATTACCAACAAAACAGATCTTAATTAAGCGTCCATGCTCTGGATTCTCTACAGTAACTCGCGAAAGTAATTCTTCAGGCACATTAGCATTTATAATCCGCTGTACAAACTTCTTAGTTACTTCTGTTTTAGGCTTAGTAAAGATATCAATTACATCTCCTAACTCTACTACTTCCCCCTCTTCTAAGACGGCTACTTTAGTACAGATCTCTTTAATTACTTCCATTTCATGAGTAATAAGCACAATTGTAATCCCTAATTTTTCCTTAATATCTCTTAATAGATCCAAAATAGAATGAGTAGTTTCAGGATCTAGTGATGAAGTTGCCTCATCACATAATAATACCTTAGGATCATTAGCTAAAGCACGCGCAATTCCTACTCGCTGCTGTTGACCTCCACTCAACTGACTAGGATAACTATCAACTTTATCCCCTAAACCGACTAATTCTAAAAGTTCCTCTACCTTATCATCAATCTTCTTCTTTTCATTAGCAATCTCAAGGGGAAAAGCTACATTCTCTCCTACTGTTCGGGAATCTAATAGATTAAAGTTTTGAAAGATCATACCCAATTCTTTACGGGCATCACGCAGTTCTTTCGTATTTAAAGCTGTTAGATCCTGTCCATCAATAATTATTTGACCAGCAGTAGCTTCTTCTAATAAATTAAGACATCTAATAAAGCTACTCTTACCAGCCCCACTTGGACCAATCAGACCGAAGATCTCTCCCTCTTCTATCTTTAAATTAATTCCTTTTAATGCTACCACTTCTTCTTCTTCACTTACATAAACTTTTTTGAGATTCTTTATTTCTATCATTACATCAAACCCCTTCTTATAGAACTAAAAATATCTACAAGAAAAATAGTAACACCTCTAATCTAGTTTGTCAAGAGGGTTAAAAAGGGAGGTGCTTAAATATCTTTCTCCAGTATCAGGAACGATCACAACTACTCGCTGCTCTTTATCTAATTTATCTGCTACTTTAAGAGCTGCTGCTACTGCAGCACCAGCAGAAATACCAGCTAAAATACCTTCTTGTGAGGCTAAATCACGAGCAGTCTGCTGAGCTTCTTCATCATCAATCTTAACTACTTTATCTATTAAATCTACTGCCAAGACTTCAGGAATAAATCCTGCCCCAATACCCTGTATTTTATGAGAACCCGACTTACCGCCACTAATCACAGCAGAATCTGTTGGTTCAACAGCTATAATTTCTGCACATGCTTCCTCCTTCAATACTGCTCCTGTACCCGTAATTGTACCACCTGTCCCTACTCCAGCTACAAAAGCATCAAGCTCTCCTGCTGTCTCTTTTAAGATCTCTTGCGCAGTTGTCTTGCGATGTACATCTGGATTAGCCTGATTTTCAAACTGCTGAGGCATAAAGTAGTCCTCATTTTCTTGGGCTAATTGCTTAGCCTTATCAATTGAGCCTGACATTCCTCCTTCTCCGGCAGTTAAGATTATCTCTGCACCATAAGCCTTTAGTATCTTGCGCCGTTCTTGGCTCATACTCTCTGGCATAGCTAAAATTACATTATAGCCCTTAGCCCTACCTACTAATGCTAATCCGATACCAGTATTGCCGCTTGTAGGCTCAATAATTGTATCTCCCGGCTCTAATAGACCTGCCTTCTCTGCTTCTTCAATCATATTTAAAGCAACTCTATCTTTAATACTACCTCCAGGATTAAAAGATTCTAATTTTGCTACCACTTCAGCGCTATCAGCAGCAGTTAATTTATTAAGCCGAACTAAAGGTGTCTCTCCAATTAACTCTGTAACATTATCAAATATCATAAACCCCTCTCCTTCCCTCATTAGTTTCAAAACTCTGCTTTCAATCCGCACTTCCTTGGTTACTATGAATAACTTTAGTTGGAATTACTTCAAATATTACATTATAGTCCTTACCTAATTTAGCCTTAAGCTCTTGGGTCAAAGTATCAAAATAAGCAGAATTAATCTCTTGAGCAGAATATAAGACCAATAGAATCTCTTTTTGCTCTTGATCAACCTCAATTGAGACTAGTCTATTCTCTAATTGATCTCTAAATCGTTGACGGTATACTTTACGTACAATATCTTCAGGCTGTTCTCTAATCATCTGCTGGTATGTAATAGCTGATAAGGGTAAAGTCAGAATAATAACTGAAATAGTTAAAATAATCAAACTTCTTTTAATTAACCTCTTAGCAGTCGAAGCATACCACCACTGCGGTTTTAAACCTTGATAATAAAAGACAAGAATAATTGCTAATAAGAGAGCAAAAAAATTGGCTAATAATAATAATGTAGCTCCTATAATTAAATTTAAGTTAGCTAAAGAAATACCGATGCCTATTGTAGACATCACTGGTATCAATGCAGCAGCAATTACTACTCCCACTAACTGCTGTGACT
>JAWOFC010000066.1:0-4280 GCA_046482455.1 Halanaerobacter sp.
CATTACTATTAATTATACAATCCTTAGTCTAATTCCTGCTAAAGAAATAAAAAAACCTTCAGCCAGAAGGCCAAAGGTCTTTAAATCTAAAACTGATTAGTGAAATTAACACCTAGAGTTAGCTCTGATTCATCGGAGATATCAACTACTCCTAAATCAGCACTAATATGGTCAGTAAAGCCGAATTTAGCCCCCAAATTCAGCCCCTCATTATATTCAGCCATCAAAGTTGTAAGCGGCATCTGTAGATCATTACCACCTGTCGAGATACTAACAGGATTAACTACCTTACTAACTCCTACAAAGAGTTCATTATCCTTCTTATCATAGTTAAAGAAACCAGCATGAGCTCTAATATCAGCTACAGCAGTCATCTTACTTGCTGCTAGATAGTAATTACGGTCATAAAATCCTAAAGATAACTCTGGTTGATAACCGGCATTCTCTTCTAATAAGTTAACTTTAACTGAGGGATCGATCTCACCATCATCACCATCCCACCAAGATAGATTAGCTCCAACCTGTACTTTCTCATTTAGACCGTAGTTAAAAGATATTAAATCCAGTTCATCATAGAGATGATAACTTAAGTCCAGATCGTTAGGTGCTAAAATATCAGCCGTTGGAACTGTTAACAGACTATTATCACCAAAACGATTCGCCTCTACAGCTGGTGTTAGACTAAAAGCTACCAATAAGACTAAGACAAAAACTATTTTTTTCATAATTATACCCACCCCTTTTTTTAGTTTACAATTTACAGTTCTTTAATCTTCCTTTCTAGTTTTCTCACTCTCTTACGCAGTTCAGGCAGTTTCTTGCGCGCTGCTTTAATTCTTCTCTCTTGATGGTGGTTATGAGCTGGATAACCAGAAACAAAGGAGTCAGGCTCAATATCATTAGTTACTACACCGCGCGCTGCAACAGTAGTATTGGCCCCAATCTTAAGATGACCTACTACACCGCTCTGTCCCGCTAAGGTAACATTTTCTCCTATTTGAGCACTGCCAGCAATCCCTACTTGAGCAATCAATAAACATGCAGGGCCAATTTCTACATTATGGGCAATATGCACTAAATTATCGATCTTAGTACTCTCACCAATCCGTGTAGCACCTGTCGCACCGCGGTCAATTGTTACATTAGCCCCAATCTCTACCTTATCCTCAACGACTACATTCCCAAACTGCGGTACCTTGACATAACCTTCTTCATCCTCTTCAAAGCCAAAGCCTTCTGCTCCAATCACTGCCCCAGCATTAATCTCTACCTCTGCACCAATCTGACAGTCATGCTCCACAGTCACATTCGGATGGAGGATACTACCGCTGCCAATCGTCACATCTGCTCCAATTGTAACTCCCGGCGCCAAGATCACCCCAGAGCCAATCTCTGCTCCTGAGGCTATGACTACACCCGGATGAATACTCACCTTTGAGCCAATCTCTGCTTCTGGGCTAATTACAGCTTCGTCAGCTATGGCAAAGTTCTGATACGGTACTGCCATAAACTGATGGGCTATCTTAGAGAAAGCAAGGCGTGGATTATCAACTATAAGTACTGGCAGTTCAAGACCTTCTGAAGCTAAGTCTTGAGAGACTATAACTGCTCCTGCACTCTCAATAGCTGCAGCTAGATAGTCTTCATTTTGCGCAAAGGTAATCTCATCTGCTTCAGCATCTTCTGCTCCTCCCACCCCCTTAATTTCTATATCTTCCCCCTGTAGTTGACCACCAACTAAGTCTGCCAAGTCCTTTAATCTATATTCCATGTTTTTCCTCCTTATGTATAACAGGAGCAGCACTCCTGTTAATTACTACTTTATTTTTTTAACTCCTTTAAGACATCTGAAGTAATATCTGTACCTCCAAATCTGACTTCCTCTTTATCTAAGACTATATCATAACCTTCGTTTGTAGCTATCTTCTCCACAGCCTTAGCAATCTCATCTCTAAACTCTGCTCTCAATTCTTCACGCAAATCATTCATCTCTTGATACATCTCTTCTTGTTTAGCCGATTTATCACTCTGGGAGAGGTCCACAGTTTCAGTATCATACTCTTCTTTTAACTCTTCCACTCTCTGATTTAATCTCTCTTGATACTCCTCAGCCTCTTCACTCTGCTCCCAGACTATCTTCTGGTCTACTACAGCCGCATCTAATCTCTCTACCTTTTTTTCTGACTTTGGAGCACAAGCACTCATTAAAGCCACCACTATCATTATTATGACTAATAAACTACACTTTTTCAACCTAGTCCCCCCTAATTTTAACAGCTTCTATTACTTCAGAAGTTAAATCTACTGTCGTTAAATTCTTATGATAGTCATTTAAGACAATTTTGATACCCCTTCTTTGACCTATCTCTTCAACTACCCTTTCAATATCCTGACTGCGCTGCTCTAAAAGTTCTGCTTGCTGCACCTCTAACTCTTTAATATTATCCTCTAGGTCTTTAATCTTAGTCTGTACTTTTTCAGCCAATTTATTCTCAGCTGAGCTTAGATTATCTTCAATACCAGATCTTAACTTCTCTTCTTCTTTCTCAACCTCTTGCTCTAACTTTTGATTCAGTTTTGCAACCTCTGCTTCTAAATCTTGATTAAGCTTAGAGCGGCGCTTTTCATAATCTGCTTCAGCCTGCTTTTCTAGCCTTTTTCTATAAGCCATTAGTCTCTCCTTAATCTTAGCTTCCTCTTTTTCAATTAGCTCTTTAACCTCTTGCGACTGTGCTTTCTGATACTCGGTTATTTTTTCATCTCTTTTAGCTTGTAATTCTTTTAGTTGGGCTTGATAATCTTCCTTTTCTTCTGTAGTAAGATTATTTAAGCTCAGTTTTAATTTTAAATTTAGAATGCGAGCATTATACTCTTCATTTACTTCTTCTTGATAATTAGTTTCATCTCCCATTATTTCTTTCTTCTTTGTCTCTAAAGAATCATTTATTTCTGCTGTCAGCTCTTGACGGCGCTGATCAAATTTCTCCTTAACCTCTGTTTGTAATTCACTTCGATAATCAGTCAACTCTTCGCCTATAGCTTCTTGCTTAGCCTCAATCTTTTTTCTATACTTCTCCTTAATCGAATCCACACGCAGACTGAGCTGATCTTCAAAACTAGCAAACTGCTCGTTAGTGTTTTCTGTAATTTCTGCTAAGTTCTGACGCTCATTCTCTAAACTCAATCTATAGTTAATGATCTGCTTTTGCAGATCTTTAATCTGTTCTGTAAGAGGATGATCTGCTTTCACCTCTTCTAACTCAACTACTCCTACTTGCTTTAATTTATGCGCTCTACTTTCTGCTAAATCCTGGTCACGATTAGCTTGGCTATAGTGTCCAAAAGCTACAGTTAAGATTAGAAGAAGAATTAACATCAGCTTTAGCACCCTAGTTTTAGACATTTTTTCACCCCACACCTCTATAGTTAATAGTTAATAGCTAATAGTTAATAGTTAATAGTTGATAGTTGATAGTTAAAACATAAAAGCAATTGACAATTAAATTCAAAAGATAAACCATAAATCCAAAAAATAAAAACAATTTATAATTAAAAACATACAATCGAAACATAAATTTTTAGCTGACAGCTGATTGCTGATAGCCGATGACTGATTGTTGAAAGCCGACGACTGACAGCTGATAGCCGATAGCTGCTCACGAAGGCTGCTTGTATGCTGATAGCTGACGACTGATAGCTGATGCTATTCTGTATCATCTTCTTCATTTTCTTCATCTTCTGCTTCATAATCATTTTTAATCTCTGTTGAGACTATTTCAGTTAGATTATGACCGCCATAAATCACAGCTGACTTATCTAAAACTATAGAGAGTTCTTTCTCTTGGGCAACCTGTGATACCTTTTGATTAATATCTTTCAAGACATCATCAATTAACTCTGTCTCTTGGCGGCTTAACTGGTCTTGGTACTTCTTCAATAGCTCTTGGCGTGCTTCTTTATCCATCGTCTTAGATCTCGTCTTTAACTCCTCTTTTAAGGTTTCGGCTGCAGTCTCAAGCTCCTCCTCTGAAGCCTTCTTTTGAGGATGATCTTGGAAGAGCTGCTGCATATCTACATAACCAATCTGCTGCGTCTCTTCTTGGGCTCCTTTATCTTGAGTAGCCTGAATAGGATTAGCTATAATTACTGCTATGCTGACTATAAATAGTAATATAAAGATTAGTGCTTTCTTCATTAATAAAACCCCTCTCTAAAATTTATTACCTAAACTAATACTGAAATCAGTCTTCTCGTCTAATTGGCCCTCAGGAGCATAACCA
>JAWOFC010000037.1:0-8791 GCA_046482455.1 Halanaerobacter sp.
TGTTTTGCAGTATAGTTCTTATCATGGTCACCACTTCCAGAAACAAAATAGCTCTGCAAGAACCTAGTACTGCGGTGGAAATAATGCTGTGAATGATCACAGACAGGGCATGTTTCTGGCGGTTCATCGCCTGTGTGTATATAACCACACTTTGAACATTCCCATACCTCCTCGTCAGCTTCCTCTACTTCTTTCATCTCTTGAACACGGTCTAATAGAGCCCGGTATCTAGCTTCATGACCTCTTTCTATTCTTGCTATATTTCTAAAGGATTCTGCTACTTCAGGAAAACCCTCTTCTTCAGCCATTTCAGCAAACTTAGGATATAACTCCTCATTCTCCCTATTCTCGCCATCAACAGCAGAGATTAAATTCTCTTCTGTAGTACCTATCTTTCCTGCTGGAAAAGTAGCTGTTATCTCTTCACTCCCACCTTCTAAATAACTAAAAAAGATTTTAGCATGTTCACGCTCATTTTGGGCAGTCGTCTTAAAGACTCCAGCAATTTCTGTATAACCCTCCTCCTCAGCCTTTTCAGCAAAATAATCATACCTATTTCTTGTCTGTGATTCTAGGGCAAACGACTTTAATAAATTCTCTTCTGTATTACTTCCTTTTAATTCACTCATTTCAGTCTTGGTTATGTAATATAACCAAGTTCTCACCTCCTCAGTGTAATATAAAAGTCTGATTAATAAGACTTTTTCCTATTACATAAATTTCGTCAAAATAATTTGATATCCTGCAAAAAAGCAAAATTAATTTAGAATTTTAAATCTTAAGTAAAAAAATCAAAATAGTTCTTATTAAAGCACTATGAACCATTATTTATCTAGTTTTCGTATCTTATTAATTGCAACACGCTGTGGTTTAGAACCTTTATTCTCTCCTCTAACTGTTACTTCTTCAATATCAACGCCTCTCTCTTGGGCAATTAATTTCTTGACCCGTGGATTACAGAACTGTGATTGACAATCTCCCATTCCAGCACGAGTACGACGCTTAATCTGATCTGTAGTCTTAATCTCTATACCTCTATTCATAGCATCAATTATTTCAGCTTCAGTTACTCGTTCACACCTACAGATTACATTCTTAGCCGGATCCTCATGGTCAATCTCAGCCTCTGGATGATTATCTCCTTTAGTAATAATTGCTTCACGATAAGGATTAAAGTCATCCTTATCTCTCAATTCCAAGCCGCCTTCCTTTAAAATATCTCGTACTCTATTAGCTATAGCAGGAGAAGAGGTTAAACCCGGAGAATCAATTCCGGCAGCATTAACAAAGCCTTCCACAGCACTCTCTTCTACTATAAAGTCTCCTGTACTGCTTTTAGCTCTAATACCTGAAAAAGTAGTTAACGCCCGTCTAATATCAAAGTCAGGAATTGACCTTCTCCCTGTTTCAACAATCTTACCTAACTCTTCGATGGTAGTATCAATATCCTCCCTCTTATCTATATCTTCAGCATTTGGCCCTAGCATGAAGTTGCCGTGATAAGTAGTTGTTACTAATACCCCCTTACTTTTGGACGTTGGTGTCTGAAAGATAACACTATTAACTAAATCACTCTGATCTTTAGCAAATAAGACATACTGTCCGCGCCTTGGATATATTTCAAAGTCATCTATGCCTAACATATTGGCAATCTGATCACTATAGACTCCTGCGGCATTAACTATGTATTTACTTTCAACTTCTTGCTGGACTGTCTTAATTAGAAAAGAGTCTTCCCCTTTATCTATATCTACTACCTCATTCTCTAACTTTAAATCCAAACCATTCTCTATAGCATTTTCAGCTAAAGCAATCGTCATTTCGTAAGGCGAGGTAACACCCACACTCTTACAGTGCATGGCAACTTCTACATCTTCATTTAAATGAGGTTCTAATTCTTTTATCTTATCCTGGTCATAGATCATCTCCAAATCATCTTCATCCTGTCCGACCTTTAAGCCATTTTGATATAATTTCTTAATATTCTCTTCATCTGTCTCATCAAATCCTACTACCATTGCTCCCGGCTCTCTAAAACCAAAGTTAAGTTCTTTATCTAATTCTCTAATCAATCTATTCCCTTTAATACATAGTTCCCCTTTTAGAGTCCCATACTTACCTACATAACCACCATGTACTATTCCGCTATTCGCCTTAGAAGCACCAGTTGAAACATCTCCATCTTTTTCCAACAGACAGAGATCCAAATCATACTTAGATAACTCTCTGGCAATAGCTGAGCCTACTACGCCGCCGCCAATAATAGTTACATCATACATCAAACCACCTCCATTTTTTAATAAATAAGTCCTTTTAATTCGACTATTAACCATTCAATAAACTCCCGCCTAATCTTTTCTCCCCGCTTTTGATTAGGAAAAGAATAGACTGTTAGGATATTCTTGACTACCTCTATGATCGCTTTTAACTTAAAAGGATACCCGACTAAAGATTCAGATATTTCCTGAATTAATGCACTATACATTGCATCAGAATAAAGAACTGCGCTCTCAATATTACCGTAAGATAACTCTAAGTTCAACTCTACTTCTCCCCATTCAAAACGACGACTGAGAGAAATATCAAAGTCGGGTGTCTCTCCAAAACGCCACGACCAAGCGGAGTATTTATCATATAACTCTGCTATGCGTTCATTTTCTGATATTTCAATTTGCGGCAGTGCTTGACCTTGATTATAAGTCTTGCAAAAACTAGCTTGAATACTATCTTGTACTCTTTTTACTGTTAACTCTTTACTAATTTCAGTTAGATTCATCACTCGCGACTGCACAGAATCAATACCTTTTGATCTTATCTTCTCATCTGAAACATTTAGATAAGAACTCAGTTTATCTAGATCACTATCTACTAATACTGTCCCGTGAATATAAGCACCTTTAGTACCGTAATAAAAAGCATTACCTGAAATCTTCTTCCCTTGATAGACTAAATCATTGCGCCCTGAAAATTCAGCCTTTATACCTAAGTTATCTAAAGCATCCAAAATAATACCTAACTTTTCTTCTAGATCATAGAGATCTTTAGGCATTAAGAGAGTATAATTTAAGTTGCCGCGATCATGAAAGACTGCTCCCCCGCCCGAAAGACGGCGGGCTAACTTCCCACCTGCATCCTCTAAGTTACCCACCCTACATTCCTGCCAAGCATTCTGATTGCGGCCAACAACTACTGTATTATCATTCTGCCACAGATAAAGAATCATCTCCTCTGCCCCTAATTCTTCTAGTAGATACTCTTCAAGGGCCAAATTATACCAAGGATCATAAGTAGTCCCTAAAACTAACTTAGCAGTTGCATCTTTAGTCCGCATAATGCAAGGCTCCCTCTGGTCGCAGAGCCAATGCAGCTTCATGAATTGATTCTGCACTAGTAGGATGAGCGTGAACTGTTTCAATTACTTCTTCAGCACTTAACTCATTTTTAAGGGCCAAAGTCATCTCAGCAATTAAATCCGTCGCATGAGGACCAATAATTGCCCCCCCTAATATCTGCCCAGTCTCTGCATCAGAGATAAGCTTAATAAAGCCAGTCGTTTCACCTAAAGTGAGTGCTTTCCCATTTGCAGCTACAGGAAACTTACCGACTGCAATCTCCCTATCTTTACTTGCAGCTTCCTCTTCTGTTAATCCCACCGCAGCAATCTCTGGAGCAGTAAAGATAGCCTTAGGCAAGGCATTATAATCCATTTTTACCTCTTGGCCCCTAATATTCTCAACTGCAACTATTCCTTGATGAGAAGCAGCATGAGCTAACTGTGTCTTTCCTGTTACATCACCAATTGCATAAATACCATCTACGCTAGTCTCCATCTTATCATTAACTTGAATCCCACCCGTCCTTTCATCAATCTCTACTCCTATCTTATCAACATCTAAACCTCCTAAATCAGGTCGGCGACCTACAGCCATTAATACCTTAGCAGCGGTGATAAATTCTTCCTTATCTTCTCTCTTAAATTCAACTAATGCCTCTCCATCAGCAGTAGTTCTAATCTTCTTCACCTCAGCACTAGTATAAATTTGAATTCCATCCTCTTGAGCTGCCTCAGTAATCTCTGCTATTAAATCAGAATCTAACATAGACAGAACTTCATCCAAGTATTCAATAACTGTTACTTCTACATCTAACCGCGAGAAGATAAAAGCAAATTCCAATCCAATTACTCCACCGCCAATAATTACCATCTTTTCCGGTAACTCATCTAAATCTAAAGCTTCCTTACTATAAAGTATCTTATCTTCAGCCTCTTTAGCTACTATTGGCAACTCTACTGACTGCGAACCAGTTGCTAAAATAATCTCTTCTGATTCAATTACTAGCTCTTCTGTATCTTTCATCACTCCTACAGTTCCTTCATCTAGCAGTTGAGCCTGTCCTGCTATTACTTCAACATTATGTTTGGCTAAGAGGCTATCAATCCCCTGCTTCAACTTTGCAACAATATTTTCTTTGCGCTTTATAATCTCTGACCATTTAAAATCTACTCCATCAGCTCGACAGCCAAAATCAGCTGCTTCCTTTAAATTAGTATATACTTCTGCTGAACGAACTAACGCTTTAGTAGGGATACAGCCCCAATTTAGACAAGTTCCACCTAACGATTCTTTTTCAACTAAAGTAACATCAGCACCTTGCTTAGCCGCCTCTAAAGCTGCTACATAACCACCAGGCCCGCCGCCAATGATAGTAATTTCACTCTCTTCTTCTCGCCTCTTCTCTACTGAACTCTCTTCTTCCAAAAAGTCCTCTTCTGCAGTAGAGTCAATGGTCATTAAAACTGTACCAACTTCAACTTCATCTTCTTCTGCTACTAGTATCTCATCAACCTCACCTGCTCTATTAGCAGTTAAAGAAATATTAGTCTTATCGGCTTCTAAATCCATAACTACCTCTTCAGCAGTTATCTTATCACCAGATTGAACCTTAATTGATATTATCTCTGCCTTATCAAGATCATCTGGAACCATTTCTTCACTAAGTTTAATTTCCATTTGTATCCTCTCCCATATCTAGTATAATACTCTCTAATACTTGACATTAGATAGACTATATCGAGTATTTTCTAATATTTACCTACTTATCTGTTTTAATTATATCTAATCCGCAAATAATCGTCAAATCAAGCTCTTAGAGCTTTTAAACTTATGAAAATATTGACATAGAACCTATTATTTATTATAATCATAGTTAAGATTAAAAGATAAATCAAATTCCTGAAGGGGGACTAATAATGTCAGAAGAAACTTTTCAAGTTACAACAACATTAAAAGATGGGTTAACAGTCGAAGCAGAAAGTCGCGGTCATAAAGTACTTATTGATGAGCCCAAGGAATTAGGCGGTACTGATGAAGGTATGAATCCACTGGAAATGGTTCTCAGCAGCTTCGGGGGCTGTCTTTCCATCTGCGCTAGCATGTTTGCTAAAGACTGTGGGGTAGAGCTAAATGACTTCTCAGTTGACTTAGAAGGGGATCTTGACCTGCGAGGATTCAAAGGTGCTGATGATGTAGACGCTGGTTTCCAAGATGTGAGATTCACAATAAATATTGATTCTGATTCTCCACAGGAAAATATTGAAGAATTAGTTGAGATGATTGAAGCAAGGTGTCCTGTTTCTGATAGTTTAAAACGCAATATAACTGTTAATGGAGACTATGAAATTATATAGATTTAATATTGAAGCACCGCCAGTAAATCTGGCGGTGCTCTTTTAATCTAATCTCAACTTTACTCTAAGCCTACCGCATTGGCAGTTCATGTTCTTCTTTATACTCTTCTTTAAACTTATACATCTTACTGTCAGCAGCAGAGATCAATTCATCTACATTCATCTCTTTATCTTGATAGTACTCTTCGACACCATAACTAATACTAATCTTATAATTATATTCTTTTCTGTCATTCATTTCTTTAAATTTTCCTTGAATGAACTCTAATTTTCTTACAGCATCTTCTTCTCGGGCTTCTGCAAAGATGATTATAAATTCATCGCCGCCAAATCTGGCTAGGATATCGGAAGAGCGAATATTTTCTCTAATCTTATTGACTACAGTAACTATTAATTCATCTCCCAGATCATGACCATACACATCATTCACTAACTTCAAATTATTAATATCTATAAAGGCTAAAGAGAAATTACCTCCTTCATCATCTACTTCTCGCTTCTTTTCTTTAATTAGTTGAGTACCTACTCTTCTATTATATATATTAGTCAATTCATCTCGTTCTGCAAAGAACTCAAGTTTTTCTTTCATCTGCTTTTCTTTTGTTATATCTTCTTTAATTCCAATAAAGGCTTCAATATTTTCACCACTATCAATTAATGGAGTTATCTTAGCATCTTCCCAATAATACTCACCATCTCGTTTCTTATTATAAAATTCTCCTTCCCAAGTATCCCCATTATTGATTGTATTCCACAGCTCCTGATAAAACTTATCACTATGCATACCGCTCTTAAGAATACTCGGTCTTTTGCCAATCACCTCTTGGGTCTGATAACCAGTTACTCTTTCAAATTGCTGATTGACATACTCAATAGTGCCCTCTAAATCTGTAATTATTACCGAAACTGGGCTCTGTTCTACAGCCTTTGAGAACTTACGCAGCTTTTTTTCTAGCTTTTTTCGATAAAAATGATTAATTAATAATAGTATGATTATAAAACCTAATAGTAAGATCACAGAACAGATAATAAAAAATAACTCTCTATTGCCGCTACTATAAAAAAAGCTCCTAACTGGATTAAAAATAACCAGTGACCAACCTGTAATATTTAAAGCAGACTCTTTATATAAATAGTTCTGCTCTCTAATCTTAACCTTATCCTTTGAAAAATCTCTCTGCAGCGGCACAGATTCTTCAATTCCAAACTGCTCTTTCAATTCTACCCTACTAATAGTTTCTGCTTTCTTTCTTGTAAATGATTTATATAAAAACTCAGAAGAATTGCTAGCAAAGACAACATCCTCTGGTGCTAAAAGTATAACTTTATTGTCAAACTCTTGTAGTATCCTATCAATCTTTTTAAGATCTATTTTTATAACTAATACTCCTAAAATACGCCCATCTTTTCGCACTGGCTTGCTAAAATAAAATCCCCGCTCCTGTGAGACCTTACCTACTGCTCCATAAACATAGTCATTACCTGCCATTGCCTCTTGAAAATACGGTCGAAAACTATAATTGTTACCTACAAAAGTCTCTTTAGTATTTCCATGAGTAGTTCCTGCAATCACATCTCCATTACTATTCATTAAATAAACAGTATTCAGGTCCAATAAATCTTTTGTATTTCTCAATAATAAATTTACTTTCTCTGTAGTATCTTGGGCAGTAATCTCCCCTTCTTCATCTAGTAGTTCTGTTAGATATTCTTTTTCACTTAACGAGTGGAGCGAACTCTGCACCGGAGAGAAGATATTCCCCTCAATCTTTTCAGAAACTCTTCTCAATTCTAAATTCATCGTCTCTTTACTACTTTGATACCCTATCTTTTTGATATAGAACATGAGGGGGATATTTAATATTAAAATGGCAATACAGAGCAGTGAAATTATTATTATATCTTTCTTAACTAATCTTTTAAGTTGATTAATCACCTTATTCCACCCCCACTGAAAGAGATCATTAGATTAAAATCTACCTATGAATTTCCACTTTAAAGGCTATTTACCTTCATTTTATCAAAAATAATAAAAGTTTTCCTACTATTTAGCCAAAAAATAATAATAGAGCTCCCCTACTAGGGAAACTCTATTATTAAAAATATCCAACTCCAATAATAAACATATGATGCTAGAAATAGTGGGAAGGGGAAATTAATTAATAGTATATAACTAGCATCATATTTATTACTTTTGCCTATATTCTACCACACTTATGAACATAAGTCAAAAATATATTCTCGAAATCATTCCTCTCTTTAACTAATTAAAATATTTTGCACCGGCAGAATAAATTTAAAGCTCGGATCTACTCCTTCTTTATCTTTATCCCTTCCCTTAGCCCTTATGTTTAATAATTAGAAAAGTTACATCATCTAAAGGTGTACCATCTCTAAAAGCATTGAAGTTAAGATTAATCTCATTCTTAATCTCTCTTGCTGAGTGATAATGATTATTCTGTATAATCTTTTTAACATGAGATAGACCATACTGTGTCTCTCCTTTACTCTCTTCAATTAAGCCATCGGTAGATAAGAATAATAACTCATCTGTACCTAGTTTAAACTCTATATTATTAAAATTATAATTCTCTTTTTCAATCACAGGCGAAATAGGCAATGTCATCTCGGTTAAAGAATCTATTCCTCCCTCTCGTTTCTTAATTAAGGGGGGGATATGAATTCCAGCATTACTGATTTTAAATTGGCGAGAACTTAAGTTTAAAACTCCTAAAACCAAGCAGATAAAATAATCTTCAGGAAAACTCTCATTTTGATATCTGTTTGTGATAAAATTCATTAACCTCTCCGGGGTTAAATTATCTCCATCATTATATTCAGAAATTAAGAAACTATTAACTGTCTCACGCACAAATATATTTAACATTGCTCCATCTAAGCCGTGTCCTGTAATATCTGCTACATAAAAGATTAAATAATCATCCACCTCTAATATATTATAAAAATCTCCACCTAAGTTCTTATTAGGATGATAATGGGCTGCAAAATCCAAAATGGCCGGCACTTCCTCACGCCCGATGATCAGGAAGCGGGTGGTGTTGTCCGGACGGTCTTCAATACTGGTAGCCAACATTTCCAGGC
>JAWOFC010000183.1:0-3121 GCA_046482455.1 Halanaerobacter sp.
GATTTAATCTTTACTTGAGGAAAGTCCGGGCTCCATAGAGTAGGATGCTGGATAACGTCCAGCCGGAGTAATCCGCGGGCCAGTGCCACAGAAAGGAAACCGCCAGAATTTTCTGGTAAGGGTGAAAGGGTGCGGTAAAAGCGCACCGGAGCTTTGGTGACAAAGCTAGCAAGGTAAACCCCATCTGGAGCAAAGCGAAATAGGGGAAGGGCAAGAGTTGCTCGCTCGACTTCCCGGGTAAAGCTGCTTAAATTAATAAGTAATTATTAGTTTAGATGGATGACTATCACCTGTAAGGGCATACAGAACCCAGCTTATAGACCTACTAATGTTTCCGATTGAAGACATCCATTTTGGGTGTCTTTTATTTTTATTGTGGGCTGTTAAATAAAATGTCCACTAGGATAGTGGACAGAGAGGGGAGAGTTATTTTAAGATATTTATATCAGATAAGATTAATAAAATTAAGATTAAGAAGAGGATAAAGGGATCATTAATATTGTCTTCTTCATCAGGATTATCTTGATTGAACTTTTTAAAAGGATTTAAGAATTTCATAAACATCCCTCCTTTGGAGTGAGGATTTTTCTTTCCTTTATATAAGATATGAAGGTGAGTGATAATTTGTTAATTAAAGGAGTGAGAGAAAGTGAGTAGTGTAGGATATTTAGGACCTAAAGGAACATTTACTGAACTGGCTGCCCAAGAGTATAAAGAAAAAGTGGCAGAATACCTCCCATACCATGATATTAAAGTACTAGTTAAAGCAGTAATCAAAGGTGAAGTGGATAAAGCCGTAGTGCCGATTGAAAATTCATTACAGGGAGCAGTGACTCTAACTTTAGATTTATTGTTAAAGTATGATGTAAAGATAGCCCACGAAATAATTATTCCAATTACCCATAGCTTATTAGTTCATGATGGAGTAAAAGAGTTAAGTAGATTAGAACATATTTCCTCTCATCCTCAAGCTCTAGCTCAGTGTCGTGCTTTTATAGATGAATATCTTGATGTTAGAATACATACTACAGATAGTACGGCTAAAGCAATTAAAAAAGTATCCCAGGCAGGGCCAAATTGGGGAGCGGTTGGAAATTATTATGCTGCAGATTATTATGATCTATCTGTGCTAAAGGATGATATCCAAGATAATGAAGAAAATTGGACGCGCTTTGTTATTTTAGCTAAAGAAGATAGTTCTTATACCGGAAGTGATAAGACATCTATTATCTGTTCTCCTCGTGATGACCATCCGGGGGCTTTATATGAAATTTTAAAAGAATTTGCGCAGCGGGAGATTAATTTAACTCGTATTGAATCTCGACCAGCGCGCAAGATGATTGGAGATTATATCTTCTTTATTGATTTTGAGGGTCATCGCAGTGAAGAGATTATTCAGCAGGCTCTAGCTGATGTAGAGAAGATAGTAGCTTGGATGAAGTCATTAGGTTCTTATCCCCAAGCTGATATTTAGAATAATTGAAATTTTAGGCTTAATATGATAAAATTTAAGATGGTTAACAGAAGGAGGTTATAATTATGGCAGGACATTCTAAATGGCATAATATTAAGCATAAAAAGAAGAAAGAAGATAGAAAGAGGGCTAAACTCTTTACAAAGTTAGTAAAGAAGATTACAGTTGCAGCGCGGGAAGGTGGGGGAGACCCTGAGAAGAATAGTGATCTTGATTTAGCTATTCAAAAGGCTAAAGATGCTAATATGCCTAAAGATAATATTGAACGAGCAATTAAGAGAGGAACAGGGGAATTAGAAGGAGTAGACTATGAAAAGATTGTCTATGAAGGATATGCGCCTGAGGGAGTGGCTCTTTATTTAGAATTAATGAGTGACAATAGAAATAGATCTGCTTCTGAAATACGCCATCTGCTATCAGAACACGGCGGTAACTTAGGTGAAGACGGCTGTGTAGCGTGGATGTTTGAGAAAAAAGGGGAATTAGTGATTGACCGCAGTGAGTTTGAGATTGATGAAGATGCTTTAATGCTCGATGCTATTGAAACTGGAGCAGAGGATATTAATGTCAAAGAGGATAGAGTAGAAATTTTAACTCAACCAGGAGATCTGCAGGATGTGCGAAAGAATCTGGAAGATAAAGGCTATAAATTTGATTCTGGAGATTTGGCTATGATTCCAGATAATGAAATTACTTTAGATGACCCTGATGCTGCTAAGCGTGTATTGAGAACAATAGAAGCTTTAGAGGATCATGATGATGTGCAGGATGTATATGCAAATTATAATATCCCTGATGAAGTCTATGCAGAAATAGAGGATGAAGTCTAAGATCGTCCTTGATAAAAATAGCTAAGTTGGGTATATTAAGGATTAATAATATAATAGCAACTCAATTAGTTAATTTAAACAGTCGCTTACTGGCTGTTTTTTCTTTTTATTAATTTGTTGAAGGTACTATATTTAACTTCGAGGAGTGAAGTGGATGATTTCTTATCTAAACGGAGAACTAATTAGAAAAGACTTAGAATTTATAGTGATTAATGTGGAAGGGGTGGGTTATAAAGTCCATACTCCAGGTAGTGTGCAGGCTAATCTGCCGCGAGTAGGAGAAGAGGTTGAACTTCATACTTATACTTATGTACGTGAAGATGCAATTAGATTATACGGCTTTGCAGGCTTAGAGGAGTTAGAATTATTTGAGAAACTATTAGGCGTTTCAAAGATTGGTCCTAAATCAGCTTTAAGTACATTATCTACTATGAGTGTTAGGAATTTCAAGCAAGCTTTAATCAATGGTGAAGCTAAAACTCTACAGCAGATTAAAGGAGTTGGCAAAAAGACCGCTAAAAGGTTAATATTAGAGTTGCAAGAAAAAGTAGAGGTTGATAAAATAGTAGATAATGAGAGGAAAATTGATGAAACAAAAGCCAAAGATGCAGTGCAGGGATTAGTCAATTTAGGATACCAGAAGAATCAAGCGCGAAAAGCAGTAGAAAAAGTCTTGCAGAAAGATGCTGAGGTAGAAGTAGAAGATATAATTAGGGAAGGATTAAGTGTGATATAATTTTTATATAAATTAATTGGCTTAATTTATAATAATTCTTTTATTTTTAGTTTTAGTGTCAATGTTGGCTATTAGTTGTTT
>JAWOFC010000195.1:0-2684 GCA_046482455.1 Halanaerobacter sp.
CTGACAACAAGAACAGTTCTGCCACAGTTTTGACCTAAAGTCTTTCTATCTCTCTTTCTAGTTAATTGAACTAAGCCTAATTCACTAGCACCTACTAAATTAGTCTTAGTCTTATCCTGGGCTAATTCCTTCTCTAAAACACTAAGTATTCTCTGCTGCTCCTCTGCCCCTTTCATGTCTACAAAATCAATAATAATGATCCCACCGATATCGCGTAATTTCAACTGTCTAACTACTTCTCTAGCTGCTTCAAAATTTGTCTGGGCAAATGTCTCCTTTGAACTCCCAGAACCTACATTAGCAGCAGTATTAACATCAATAGCTGTTAAAGCCTCTGTGGGGTCAATGACAATATTGCCACCACAGTCAAGTTCTATCTTTCTTTGTTGTAATTTATCTATTTCTTCTTCTATTCCATAATAACTAAAAATGGGCGGAGATTGGTCATAGTATTTAACCTTACCTCTTAATTGCGGTGCTAAACTATCGACTAACTCCACAAGTTCTTGATAACCGCTCTGAGTATCTATCTCTATCTTTTCTACTTCCCGACTTAACTTATCAACTACTAAACGATTCAATAAACTTGCTCCTTGATAAATCAACTCTGGAGCTACTGCCTCTTGGGCTAAGCGGTGTATTTCATCCCACTTTCGCTCTAAAGTTTTAAGTTCTCTTCTCAATTCTTCTTTCGACTTTCCCCTAGCAGCAGTTCTCACAATCATTCCTTTATCATTAGGAGCAATCTCTTTTGCCATTTGACGCAGCCGACCCCGTTCTTGACCTGAAATACTGCGTGAAACACCTACATGCTGGGGATGCTTCATTAAAACTAAAGATCGTCCTGTTAAGTCTAATTTACAAGTTCCTTTAGGTCCTTTATCATCCACAGGAGCCTTACTTATCTGAAGCATCACTTCTCCTCCCGAACTAAGCACCTCTTGAATACTACTTTTTCCAGGATAGACTGGCAAAATATCATTGGCATGTAAAAAGACATTCTGCTCAAAGCCAATATCTATAAAGGCAGCCTGCATACCAGGCAGCACATTCTCTACTCTACCTTGATATACATTTCCTACTAGTTGAGTATTAAATTCTCGTTCAAAGTATACCTCTTCTAATTTATTATTTTCTACTATTACTGCTCTAGTATCCAAATCACGATCATTAATGATTATTTGTTTTTGAATTGCAAACACCTCACTTCTTATACTAATTGATAATTCTCCATTCTCAATTGTCCATTGCTTTTAACGCTTTTATACTTCAAAGGGGGTAAAGAATGCATCCCTTTTCTTAATATATAATCCTGTACGGTGAATATTAATCAGGCTCGGCCTTTTAATCACCTCAAATTTTTGGGCTAAAGCTCTAATTACCTCTTGGGGGCGAACATTACCGGCACTACCAGTCTGAACCATTAAGCTAATTGTAGCTATCTTCCCCTGCACCTCAATTACATCTATAGTAAAGATCATCGGTTTCAGGTCTAATTCGCGGTCATCTTTATTTCTTCTTTTTCTAATAATCTCAATCTTATCTTGGGCTAAAAATTCTTCAATTTTTGCTTCTAATTCCTTCTTAACTAAACTATCTTTAAATTCTAAGCGCACTAGATAACTACCAGCATTAATAATTGACATTAGAGAATCGGCTTTGAGGGGAACTTCCATTGCCTTGTCTACTCTTATCCCCGATGGCAGTTCTTGATTTAACCTTATTCTAAACTCTGCTGGGTCTAAATATTCCTTGAGTTCAAAATCAATATATTCACTCTCACTAGTTAGACTAACTGCTAAAGCAGAAGCAAATGAAATCTGAGGTCGCGGATTATAACCTTGCGAGAAGGCAATCGGTAACTGAACTCTTCTAAGTGCTCTTGTTAATGTATTCATAAAATCCAGATGGGAAATAAAGCGCACCTTAGCACCTTTAATTACTCGAGTTCGTAGTTTAATATTACCCACTATCCTTCACTCCTATCAGATCCATCCTAGCCTCTAACTGCTCTAAGACACCACAGTTACTGCAGTCATCATAACGACAGTTATCAGTTCGCTCTGCAGCTAATGCCTTTTTATACTCTTGCTTTAAATAATCTTTCTTGACTCCTACTAAGAGATGATCCCAAGGTAGCTCTGCTTCTAATCTCCAATCTCGGCAGGCATATTCTTCTAAATCAAAGCCTGTCCGTCCAGCAGGTTTTCTCCACAGCTCATAATCAAAATAATTATCCCAACCGTCAAAACGAGCTCCTAACTGCCAAGCCTCTTCTAATAGATCTGCCCCGCTTCTATCACCTCGTGCAAAGACTGCTTCTAATAGACTAAGAGTTGGTTCATTCCAGTCTAATGATAAGTCTTTACCGCGCAGATTATCCTTTAAAAACTGTATCTTCTCATTAATCTCTTCTAAAGTATTAAACTCTGTCCACTGAAAAGGAGTATGAGGCTTAGGAACAAAAGTAGAGACACTGACATTGACATTAACACGCCGTTTATAATCGGAATCTAATCTAATCTCATCACCTACAGCAGCCAATTTCTTAGCTAAATCAACAATTCCCTGTAAATCTTCTTCAGTCTCTGTGGGCAGCGCAATCATAAAATATAATTTAACCTTTCTCCATCCTGCTTCGAAAGCATCAGTAGCAGCAGAGATAATATCCTCTTCTGAAACTC
>JAWOFC010000210.1:0-5029 GCA_046482455.1 Halanaerobacter sp.
CATCAGTATAATCTTCAAAAACATTTTCAACTTGAGAAGTTATATTCGTCTCATAACCCGAAACACCAGTTGTTTCAGATAACTTCTTTAAAACTTCCTTATTGTCTTCCATCATTTTCACCCCTACTATATGTGTAGTATTAAAAATAGAGTTTAGCCATAATTATTAATAAGATAATTATTAAACCAACTAATAAAATAATAGTCACCATATCATTCTTTAATAGATCTGCATTTTCATTTTGAGACTTTTTCAACCTTTGCATGTTTTCTTGTTGTGATTTAGGAGTAGATAATTTTATTTCAGGTTCAACATAAATTCTTCCATAAACATTTTCACTAAGCTGTAATAAGACCGAATAACGTTCCGACTTTTCTTTGAATACAATCTCTATTATTGTACCTGCTACTGCCCCTACATCACTACTTAATAGATTATTTAGATATTGGCCCATCTCTCTTTGGTCAACCACTTTAATTAATAGTTCACTCCCCACATCCAAATTAGTGATCTTATAACCAAAAGTAGGTGAGACAATTGGAATACAGTTTAAAGTAATCTCAACTCCTAAATTATTATCACTATCATCATCTGTTTCTTTATCTTCATCCTCTCCCTCTGATTGGAAAAAATCAGGATGTACCTTCTTTAACTGGGTCTTAGTTTTAACTTTAGCCCGCAGTCTTAACTCCACTTTTTCTTCTACTTTTCTCTCAAATTTTGTTTTAATAGTCTGTGTTATCTCACCAAAGTTATTATCTCTTGCTTGGTCTAAAAACTCATATAACTTTGCGGGATTAATCTCATCATTAAGTAATAATCTTAACTTGCTAGCATGATTAGGATTATCATTCTTCAACTGTTCAATAGTCTTAATAAAGACATTACTATCTACCCGTAAGCTGATATTAGTATCTTCAACTTCATTACTAATAGCTACTTTAGCTTCAATAACTTCCCCTTCTTTGCCGTCAGCAATTAAAATAAATAACCCATAAAATTTATTATAGCCACCATAATTAAATTTACCCTGCATTATTACATATTTTTTATCAACATAATCTTCCATCTCTAAGGCCTTATCTAAATCACCTTCTGCTAACTTAAAAGCCATTTCAGCAGAGTCTTCATTTATCTCTAAGGTATCTGCTATTATTTGTACTTTTTCGGAGTCCATATTTAATCAACCCTTTATTAATATCTTCTACTTTTAGTCTTTTTGCAACTTACTTAACATTTAAATTATAACAAAGAACAGAGAGTTGAGCAACTCTCTGTTCTTTGTCTTCATTATTATTCATCCTCTGTTTCATCCTCTGTCTTATCCTCTAGTTGATTACTCTTCTCTAGTTCCTCTATGAGTTCTTCAAACTGATTAATCTTTTCTCCATATTCTTTCCAATTCCCTTCTTTAAGCTCACTTTGAGCATCCTCATACGTTGAAACCAAATCATTTAATAATTCGTTATTAAGAGTCCCCATTGGAATTCTTTGCCCATCTTCTTCATCTCCTAATTCTTCTTCTATATCCTCAACTCCAAAAATCCGTAATAATGCTCGGTCTAAAGTTGTATCCATAACTACTTGGTCGGCATAAGCAACAATAACCCTTTTCAATTCTGGAATTTTGCTTTTGTCTGACTGTAAATAAATTGGTTCTACATACAGAATTGATTCTTCGATAGGAATAGTTAATAAATTACCCCTAAGAATACTCGAACCTCGTTGATCCCATAAGCTCAACTGCTCAGAAATTTGAGATTCTTGATCAATCCTTGATTCAATCTGTCTTGGACCATAAACCAATTTGCTCTTAGGGAATTTATAAATCATCAATTCTCCATCTGATTTTCCTGCTAACCAAGCAATCATATTATCTTTATTATTTGGAGTAAAAGGGAGCATAGTTAAGAATCTTTCTTTATCAGGATCATCAGGTAAGTTCATCAATGTATAATACGGCTCTACATTAATTGATTGCCCTGCATAATTTTCTTTTGGGAATTCCCATATATCTTCATTATTATAGAACACCTTTGGATTTTCCATATGATATTTTTTGTGCATATCGGCTTGAATCTTGAATAATTCCTCTGGATAGCGCAGATGTTTTTGAATATTCTCTGGCATATCATCTTTAGCACTAAATAAACTAGGGAATATTTTGCTATAAGTCTGCACTATTGGATCAGATTCATCTACTACATAAAAATCCATATCTCCTGAATAGGCATCAATTACAATTTTAACCGAATTTCTAATATAATTACCCCACGGCTGTGCTTCAGAATAAGGATACATATCTGTAGTAGTATATGCATCTTGAATCCAGTATAGTTTACCCTCAGATAACACTACATAAGGATCACTATCATATTCTAAAAATGGTGCTACCTTTCTAACTCTTTGCTTAATATTGCGATCAAACATTAATTGACTTTCAGAGGTAATATCATTATTCAAAAATAATTTTAGTGTTCCATATTTTATAGAAAAAGCAATATTTCTAACTATATTATTTAGTTTTACTCCTCCAGAACCTTGATAACTATTATATTGATTATTATCACCATCTGGATAATCAAACTCTTTTGCTTTTGTATTAGCAACTATATAATCATTTGTCTTTTCACCATAATAGATTCTAGGCTGCTCAATATCTAGACTATCACTTTCCGGTGGAATATTTTTAATTGAAAATTTTGGGGATCCACCAACAGTTTTTTCACTAACTGGACTCATCGCTATACCAAATCCATGCGTATAATTTAGTCGTTTATTAACCCAACTTTGATTTTGAAATGATTCTTGATCTAATTCTCTTGCTCCAAGCATTATTTGACGTAATTCTCCGTCGATTTCATAACGATCTACATCAATATCATTAAAAGTATAATAAGATCTAATCTCTTGTAATTGACGGTAGGTAGCTTTTAAAGGTCTAGGATCCCACAACCTAATATTATTATAAGTTGCTTCATTATCCCTAATCTTTTGATAAGTCAAATTCTCTTTTACAGGAAAATCTTTTTCCACAATTTTATCTAAATTATAAGCATTTTGGGTATATTTAATATTATGCTTAATATAAGGTCGCTCTTTATTCAATTCATTGGGCTCAACTTGATACTGCTGTACAAAAGCTGGATAAAGACTACCTAATAGAATTGAAATAATAATCAAACTTCCTACTCCAATAGCAATTAGTTTGAATTTTTTGATAAAGATATTAACAATAATAAAGATTGCTAACAACAACGATATAACTGCTAATATTTTAAAAGCTAATAGTTTAGCATGTACATCTGTATAACTAGCTCCAAATGCTACTCCTCGCTCTGAATAAAGAAGGTTGAACATATCTAATCTATATCCAAAAGTCTTAATCAGAAAAAATAAAGCTGCTAAAATGGATAGGTGCATTTTAGATTTACTGTTCGAAACTACTCTTTTCAAAGCGGAATTTTTATTCCCGGTAATAAAGTAGATGATTCCAATTATAATCGCAGTTAAAACGACTAAAAAAGAAAAGAATTGATAGATTAACTGGTATAATGGTAGTTTGAAAATATAAAAACTAAGATCAAGATTGAATAGTGGATCTGTTAGATTGAATGAAGTCGAATTCATAAATTTTAAGACTGTCTTCCAACTGTCTAGATTAATACTGCTAAAGACAAATCCAATTACTGCACTAACAATCAAATAGATGATATTTAATCTTTTAGGAGATAGAATATCGGAGTATTTATTATTAGACTCCTTTAGTTCTATCACTTCACTATCATCTTCACTATCATCACTTTCTAATAAAGCTAAGACTTTATCTTTAGTCAGTAAAAGATTGAAAAACAAGAATAAAGAGAATATCATCCATAACCCTAAGCGCATAACTATTTTAGTACTCAAAATTGTTTTGAATACACTACTAAAATTAATACTTTCAAACCAGAGCCAGTCTGTATAGAGATTTATTCCTAAGCTGAGAAAAGTACTGACTGCGAAAAATCCTGCCACTAGTATTCCAATTATAAATTTTAATTTTCTACTCATAATTATTGAAACCTCCCCGTTTTAATTATCGAAATTTAATTATATTGTAGCATCAGCTAACTTTAACTTTCCACTTTAAATTCTTTGTTAAATTTATCATCCTTATCTACTTCTTTCTATGAACTTTTGTTTCTTCCTGCCTAATTAGTAATTATTCTAAATTTATTGTTGGAACTACCTGTTTTTCTTCAAAATAAGTAAAATATCTTCCATTACCTAACTGGGCTAAAGTCTTTAACTGGAGTTGATTAATCTTGGTTATCTTTCCTACATGAACAACATGAGTTTTTATACCATCCTTACTCAATTTTTTCACTATCTTAGTTGGCATCACCTTACCAGTATCTTTTCCATCTGTGATTAATAAAATGTGTTTTTTACCTGCAAAATTTATTAAATCTTTTTTAGCTAATAATAAATTAGTTCCAATCGGTGATTTGCCAGCAGGAGTAACTTCATTTAAATAATCCAATAACTGGCGATTATTATTTTTTTGTGGTTTTAAAACTAAAAATGAATTGTTATTATTACCTTTACTACCAAAGATTCTAAGACCTAAACTAATACTAGTTGGAAGTCTTTCACAAATATCTCTTAAAATTTCTTTAGCAATAGTGACTTTACTCTTATTATCTATCTGCCCCCACATACTACCAGAAAGATCCCAAATTATCTCTACAGCACTATCCTCTTTAAAGTTTAAATTTTGATTATTGACTTTAATTTCTCTACCTATCTCTGGATTATCATGCTTTGAAAATGACAATATATTTAACATATTTATAGTCAATATACTAGAAATCAAAAGTATAATAAGTATACCTAAAGTTAAATTTTGTTTTAATCTCATTTAAAATACCTCCTTTTTTAAATTATTATTGTTTTTATTTTTTTATATTACATATTCATAAGTGACTAAGTTTTAACTGTACTTATTAATAAAAATAGTGTAGAGGTTAAATATTTAACCTCTAC